>CAMHDX010000126.1 GCA_946183895.1 uncultured Porphyromonadaceae bacterium
ACGCCCGATGTGAGGAGCTGACCACCCTCTTGCCTCACTGCATCATCGTCAATGGCGACGCGCGCGATACCGACTTGCTTGAGGAGGAGGGCATCTCGGACTATGACGTGTTTGTGGCGCTGACCGACGTGAGCGAGGCTAATATCCTGGGCTGCATGATGGCCAAGGAGCATGGTGTGCGCAAGACCATCGCCTCAATCGAGAATCTGCAGTATATCAACGAGGCTGAGGTGCTCAACATCGGCACGGTGATTAACAAGAAACTGATTGCCTCGAGCCGCATCGTGCAGTTGATGCTGGATGCCGACACCTCGTCGGCCAAGTGTCTGGCGCTCGCCGATGCCGAGGTGGCCGAGCTGGTGCTGCGAGAGGGTAGTGCCGTGACCAAGGTTCCGGTCAAGGACCTGCGCTTGCCCGACACGCTGACGATTGCCGGCGTGGTTCGCGATGGCAAGGGCATGCTGGTCAAGGGCAACACGCAGCTGCGCCCTGGCGACCACATTGTGGTGTTTTGCCTCTCGGGCAGTATTCACAAGTTAGACCGCGTGTTCAAGTGATATGAGTCAGCGCCTCAATTTTCCCATCGTCCTGCGTGTGCAGGGTTGGCTGTTGTTTATCGAAGCCCTGTTCATGCTCATTCCCGCCGGCGTGTCGTGGTTCTATGGCGAGATGTCAACGTTGTTGGCTTTTGTCGCCTCGATTATCATTACTGCCGGTGTGGGCATCGTGATGGCGAAGGGGCTCAACCCGGGGCCGCGTGCCGTGATGCGTCGTCGTGAGGGCTTGCTGCTCACCGCGATCATCTGGGTGTTCTTCTCGTTGTTCGGCATGTTGCCGTTCTTGATTAGCGGCACGCTGACCAGCGTGACCGACGCGTTCTTCGAGACAATGAGTGGATTCACGACCACCGGAGCCAGTGTGGTGCCCGACATTGAGGTGCTGCCCCGTGGCATCTTGTTCTGGCGCGCCCTCATGCAGTGGGTGGGCGGCTTGGGAATCATCCTGTTCACGCTGGCGGTCATTCCGATGCTCAACCAGAAGGACGGCATCGCCATGTTCAATGCCGAGGTGACCGGCATCACCCACGAGAGGCTCAGACCGCGTGTGAGCCAGACAGCCAAGGACTTGTGGCTCATCTACATCGTGCTCACTATTGTCATGGCGGCGCTGTTGAGCCGCTCGCTCGGCTGGTATGACGCGGTGTTTCATGCCATGACGACAATGGCTACAGGCGGATTCTCGACCAAGAATGCTGGATTGCACTATTGGAACGACTATTATGTGTACGCCGTCGTGACGGTCTTCATGTTTATCAGCGGAATCAACTTCACGATTATCTATAGTGTGGTGCGCGGCAAGTTCCGCCACCTGCGTGGCAACGACACGTTCAAGTACTATGTTGTGATTTTGCTCGTGGTGTCGGTGGTTATCTTTGCCAACATGTCTGCCCAGGGCTATGCGTCATCAACCGTCGACCGTGTGGTGTTCGCCCTGTTTGACACCGTGTCGGCGATGACCAGCACCGGCCTTGCCACGGTTGACTACGAGACCCGTGGCGAGTTCATCGCCATGCTATTGTTTGTGGTGATGTTCTTTGGCGGTATGGCGGGCTCGACCAGCGGCGGTGCCAAGATTGACCGATCGATTGTGTTGCTCAAGAACACGGCTAACGAGTTCTACCGCGTGTTACACCCCAACACGGTGACGGCAGTGCGTGTCAACGGGCGTGTGCTCTCGCACACCCTGGTTGCCAAGGTGATTGCCTTCCTGGCTATCTATGTGATGGTGATGCTGGTGGTGGCGCTGGTGCTGACCTTGTTTGAGCTGCCCATTGTCGACTCGTTGTACACGTCGCTGGCGATGATTAGTAATTATGGACTGGGCTACGGCTACACGGCTGTTGCCGATGGCTTTGCCTCGTTGCCGGCTGCCGTCAAGTGGATATTGAGTGCCGAGATGCTTATCGGTCGTCTCGAGCTGTTCACGGTGCTCGTTCTGTTCACTCCCGCCTTCTGGCGCCGCGACTGATTGCGCGCTATTGTTGTAGCAACCACTGCGCGAAGAAGCGGTCATAGACTGTGTGTCCAAATCTTTTTGGTTTTTATTTGTTTTTTGTGCGGTGTATCGCATTATTTTTGTACATTTGTGGTCTTTTCACGAACAACAAGTTTTGACTATATATGGCTAACGATATCAATTATAATAACGCGCCCGACATTTCGGGCATCAAGCAGAGCGAGGACTACCGTCGCAGCAAGCAGGAGCAGCAGGAGATGACCGCCGGCGAGAAGTCGCGGCTCGACAAGATCAAGGACACATTCTCGGGTTGGGGTGTGCGTTTCACCGTGGGACTGACCCTGGGCTTGACTGCGCTATTCTTGTTTGTCTCGTTCTTCTCGTTCTTCCTCAACGGCGCCGGCGACCAGAGTAGGGTGGAGAATTACAGCACCTTGCAAAATGCTGCCGAGCCGGAGCAAATCAGCAACTGGGGGGCCGCACTGGGTGCCGCCGCGTCGCAGTTTTTCATTGCCGACGGCGTTGGCATCGTCGCTCTGTTGCTCGCCGTGTGGTGCGGCGTGGTGGGTTACCGCATGATGAAGCGTGACCGCCAGGTGCGGTTTGTGCATTTCTCGACAATGATTTTTGTCAGCATTCTGGTGTGGTCAATTGTCATTGGCGCGATCACTTATTTCATGAGTGGTCTCACATTCCCCTATGGTGGCTACTTCGGCTACTTTGTGAACAAGTGGATTTACGGCTTCACCGGCCTATACGGCATGGTGGCGGTGTCGCTCATCTTGTTTGTCGTGTGGTGCTTTGTGTTCCAGCACTGGATTGTCAAGTTGATTGAAAGCTTGAAGGGTATTCACATTTCTCGCCCCGGTAGCGACAGCGACGATGATGACGAGCCCGACGGCGAGGACCACTTTGACGCTGTGGGCGACGATGTGACCGAGCCGGCAAAGCCGCGCCCCAATCGCGTGCATACACCGCCCGTGACGACACCTGCGCCTACACCCTCGACTGCTACGCCGCCTGCCACCGTGACAACGCCTGCCGAGCCTGCACCCGCCCAAACTGCCGACAAGACCGAGACAACACCCCCCAAGCCTCGCACTCGCAAGCCGGCGGTGCAGACCGATGGCGAGCCGGAGATGCAGGCTACCGAGATGACCGAGATTGAGCAGGTGCGCACTGTCACCAACCCCGGTGACCCCACCGGCGAGTATATCCACTACGTCTTCCCCTCGCTTGACCTGCTCAGCGACAAGCAGATGAACACTACAAGCGTTGACGTGGCGGAGCAAGAATACAACAAGGAGCGCATCACCAAGACACTGGGCGACTTTGGCATCGAAATCAAGAAGATTGAGGTGCATGTGGGTCCCACGGTGACGCTGTTTGAGATAGTGCCCGTTGACGGCACGCGCGTGAGCAAGGTGAAAAACCTGGAGGACGACATTGCCCTGAGCCTCAAGGCTATCGGCATCCGCATCATCGCGCCCATGCCCGGTCGCGGCACCATCGGCATCGAAATCCCCAATCAGGACCCGCAAGTGGTGCCCATGCGCCAAGTGCTCGCCAGCAAGGCATTCCAGGAGTCGAAGGCGAAGCTGCCCATGTGCCTGGGTTGCACGGTGAGCAACGAGGTGTTTGTCGCCGACTTGACCAAGATGCCGCACCTGCTGGTCGCGGGCGCTACCGGCAAGGGCAAGAGTGTGGGCTTGAATGCCATTATCACCTCGTTGTTGTATAAGAAGGGACCGAGCGAGCTCAAGTTTGTGCTCGTTGACCCCAAGCGCGTTGAGTTCAGCATCTATGCCGACCTGGAGAAGTACTTCCTGGCTATCGCGCCCGACGAGGAGCGTGCCATCATTACCGACACCGCTCGCGTGGTGCACACCCTCAACTGCCTGGTGCAGGAGATGGAGGACCGCTACGAGGTGCTGGAGCAGGTCAAGGTGCGCAATGTGGTGGACTACAACGACAAGTGGCGCCGCGAGTTGCGTGAGATCCGCAATGAGTTTGGCGAGCCGGTGTATCAATATATGCCTTACATCGTGGCGATTGTCGATGAGTTCAGCGACATGATTATGACCGCCGGCAAGGAGGTGGAAACTCCCATTGTGCGTATTGCCCAGAAGGCGCGTGCGGTGGGCATCCACATGATTATCGCTACCCAGCGCCCGTCGGCTCAGGTGATTACGGGTTTGATCAAAACTAACTTCCCGGGTCGCATCGCCTTTGCTGTCTCCGGACTGGTCGATAGCCGCATTATCCTTGACCAGGGTGGCGCGCAACGCCTGATTGGTCGCGGCGACATGCTGTTCCAGGTTGATGGCGAGACCACTCGACTGCAATGCCCGTTTGTCGACACGCCCGAGGTCGAGGCGGTGTGCTCGTTCATCAAGGAGCAGGAGGACAACGACAAGAACGTCTATCACGACAAGACCTTCGAACTGCCCGAGTACTCAGCTCCGGGCGAGGGTGGCGGCGCCTCGGGCGATGTGTCGAACGTCAAGGACCGTGACCCGCTGAGCAGGCACTGCGCATGGTTGTCAGCGGTGACACGGCGAGCACATCGTCGCTGCAGCGCACTCTCGAGATTGGCTACAACCGCGCCGGTCGCATCATGGACCAACTGGAGGCCGCGGGCATCGTGGGACCCGCCGTGGGTGGCAAACCGCGCAAGGTACTGGTTAATCCCCTCGATGTGGACCAGATTCTCTCGACCATGCAGTGAGGTCGGCGCCAGGCGTGGCACGGTTTTTGCCATACAA
>CAMHDX010000127.1 GCA_946183895.1 uncultured Porphyromonadaceae bacterium
TTTCTCGGTAATGAGCATCGTGGTGCCGGTGGTAGTGACAATCACATTGACCGTGTCACCGTCGGCAAGCATGAGCCCGCGGTGAACAATGCGCACACGACCGTCGTCAACGGCTTTATACTCAACCATGTGCGGCGCCGACGGCTCGTCGTCATCGAGGTCAGCGGCGACAATTTGTGAAGTGGACCGCTCGCTGCGACCGACCGAGAACACCAGCCACAGCAGCGCAATGGCTACGACCAGCGCGATCACACACGTCTCAACGGTCCACTCCATCGCTGCCTATTACTTGCCCAAACGAGCGTTAATGGCACGCGTCGCCTCCTCATAGCCGGGCTTGCCCAGCAATGCGAACATATTCTTCTTGTAAGCCTCGACACCGGGCTGGTTGAACGGGTTCACTCCCAGCATATAGCCGCTGATGCCGCAAGCCTTCTCGAAGAAGTAGAGCAACTGGCCGATGTAGCGCTCGGTCAACGCCGGGATGCTGATCACCATGTTGGGAACACCACCGTCAACGTGAGCCAACCGCGTGCCCAACTCTGCCATCTTGTTGACTTGGTCAACGCGCTTGCCGGCAATGTAGTTGAGGCCGTCAAGGTCGGCATCGTCGGTGGGTATGACAACCTCAAGCGCGGGCTCGCCCACAGTGAGCACGGTCTCGAAGATGGTGCGCTCGCCATCCTGTATCCACTGGCCCATTGAATGCAGGTCGGTGGTGAAGTCGACGCTGGCGGGGAAGATGCCCTTGCCGTCCTTGCCCTCGCTCTCGCCGTACAGCTGCTTCCACCACTCGGCCAGGTTGTGCAACTTGGGGCAGAAGTTAACGAGAATCTCGATCTTCTTGCCGGCGCGATACAGGGCATTGCGCGTTTGAGCATAGGTGTACATCATCTCGTTGTCGCCCTTCTCGATGTCGACCGCGCCCGCCACGAGCTCACGGATGTCGAAGCCGGCGACGGCGATGGGCAGCAATCCCACGGGGGTGAGCACGCTGAAGCGGCCGCCCACATTGTCGGGAATCACGTAGGTGTCATAGCCCTCCTGAGTGGCAAGCGAGCGCAGCGCGCCGCGGTGGGCATCGGTGATGGCGACGATGTGGCGCGAGGCGAACTCTTTGCCCTCTTGCTGCTCAAGCAGCTCCTTGAACAGGCGGAAGGCGATGGCGGGCTCGGTGGTGGTGCCGCTCTTGCTGATGACGATGATGCCGAAACGATGGCCCTTGACCAGGTCCATCAGCTCGGCGGTATAGTCTTCGCCAATATTGTTGCCGGCAAATACCACTTTGGGCCCCTTGCCGCTCTTGTAGGCGGCAAACGAGTCGCTCAGGGCGTCAATCACCGCCTTAGCGCCGAGGTAGCTGCCACCAATGCCGATTGCGATGACGAACTCGCAATCCTGGCGCAGACGCGCCGCGGTGGCCTCAATTGACGCCAACTCGGCGTCGGTTATACTACCGGGCAGATGCAGCCAACCCAGGAAGTCGTTGCCGGCTCCCTTGCCACTCTCCAACAATTCGGCAGCCTCAACAGCGGCCGGTTTCAATGCCTCAACCTCGGCGAGGTTTACACTGCCGCCCAACGCGGCAACATTGTCAATTCCGATCTTTTTCATTATTCTTTGCTATATGTTTTGCTTTTATTTAATACGGTTAGAACATGCAAAGTTAATAAAAAAAATCGAGCCTTGCCGCCAATTTGCCTATTTAGTGGCTCAACGGCCCTGTTTTTCCACTTTTTAACATTTTGATTTTAACAACAACGGGAACAACGGCGGGCAACTTATCGGCGCTGACACCATCGCGGAGCACACAGACATCACTATTCAGTTAAACCGGTGATTTACAACAAGCTAACCAAATTTGGGGCAAACTTTCACGCGCTGTAACTCGATTTTTTTGTGAGTTACAGCGCGTGAAAGTGGTGCGCAACCGGTGGTAAACCTCTTGCCGATGGCATCCTGTCACCCGTGCGGGCGGCGTGTCAGTCGGCGCCCTCCTCGATGACGTAAAAGCCCGCCTCGCTGGGGTGGTCCAGCACCTTGCAGCGCGGCGGCTCCTTCATCAGCAGCCACGACATCCAGATGTCGCCGGCTGCCGCCGCGGTGAAGAAGATGCCCCACACTAGCGTCGGCAAGTTGCCAATGCACAACGCGACAACGATTGGCACCAAGCCCAACACCAGGCAGGGCATCATGGCTCCGGTGATGTACTGCCGCTTGTTCATCGGCTCGCTGCAGTGGCAATAGGGCGTGAGCAACTTCCACATCACGCCGAACTTGATGCTTCGCCATCCGCTCGGGGCAAAGCAAGCCCAGGTGATGCCGTGAATCAACTCGTGCACAGCGATGCCGACGACCATGAGGACCATCGCCGCCACCCACTCCAGTGCGCCGCCCGTTAACTCGGCAACCGGCCGCCGACCTCGCCAGATTAGAACAAACAGCAACACACTGATAATAGCGGTCACAACCAAGATAGCCACCGAGAACACGTTGGCCTTGACAATGTCAATCGACACCTTGCGGGCATTCACATTTTGTTCCATCGTTCATCAAGTTTTACAATTAACTGACCGCAAAGTTAGCAACAAAAGCTCACACCTGCAAGCACCGGTGCTTAGCGGGTGACAACGCGACAACAACAAGTGGGTGTGTCAAAATGCACAACGGACCTTGAAAAGGTCTGACGGGTCGAAGACCCGACTATGTGTTAAGGACCATGCAAGAGCTTCGAAGATGCTCGCAGCTTGGTCATAGTGAGTATGTTAACTATGCCTCGCAGAGGAACTTAAGCACCAGCTGCGGCAAGAATTTTGACTTTCTTGGCTAACCTACATTGCATTGTGACACACCCTCGACAAGGGCTTAGGCAGGGGTGTAAACACCTGTATATAAGCAAACAAAACCCATCATAGCCCCGTTAGGGGCGACAGAATGCAGAGGCAGGTGTGGCAACCACTGTGGCAGACCATCCGAGGAACTTGGGCTGAAGATTTTTTTTGCGAAAAATGCGGTTTTTGTTGTGTATGTGGTAGGAAAAGTGTAATTTTGCAGTCGCATTTTTCCGAAAGGCTCCAATAAGTGCAGGTGTCAACGACACTTGCCGCCGTACGGGTTAACTTCTAAAAGTTTTATTTTCAACAATGTACGCAATTGTAGAAATCCAAGGACAGCAATTCCGCGCCGAGGCCGGCAAGAAGTTGTATGTCCACCACATCAACGGCAAGAACGAGGGTGATACCGTCGAGTTTGACAAGGTGTTGCTGATTGATGCCGAGGGCGAGGTGACCGTGGGTGCTCCCGCTATCGAGGGCGCTAAGGTCGTCGCTGAGGTCGTGAACCCGCTCGTCAAGGGCGACAAGGTTCTCGTGTTCAAGAAGAAACGTCGCAAGGGCTACCGCCGTCTCAACGGCCATCGCCAGCAGTTCACGCAGGTTGAAATCAAGGACGTAATTGCTTAACCACATTAATTTCACAACGATTATGGCACATAAAAAAGGTGTAGGTAGTTCGAAGAACGGACGCGAGTCTGAAAGCAAACGACTCGGCGTGAAGCTTTATGGTGGGCAATTCGCTAAGGCTGGTAACATCATCCGCCGTCAACGCGGCACTCAGCATCGTCCCGGCAAGGGCGTGGGCATGGGCAAGGACCATACCATCTACGCTCTGATTGACGGCATCGTTGAGTTCCAGCAGCGTGCAGGCCACACTTATATTAATGTGGTCGCGCCCGAAGCTAAAGCGTGAAATCAACACGATGATGCCACCACAGCCACCGCAGCCACCGCAGGTGGCGCAGGCATCAACTTGAAACTGCAAAAATCAGCCCGGCCGCTTGGCCGGGCTGATTTTGTGTTATATGCCTTCGGTACCGGATTGCACGGGGGCAACCACCGGACCACACCGGCACAGCTACCTGCCGGGGCATGCCTGTCGTGGGCAGCGGCACTACCACTGCATGAACCGACGCACAGCCATCAATCGAAAAAAGCCGTGCTCTCAGGGCGAGAGCACGGCTTTTATCATTGGCAGGCATTAATGCCTGCAAGGGTCATTTGTCACGCGTGTTCGTTGATGTAAGCAAGAATCACGTTCACATCACCCACGTTGACATAGCCATCAGCATTGACATCCAATGCGGGGTCATAGACCTCCTCGAGGATGGCATTAAGGATAACGTTGACATCGCCCACGTTGACATAGCCGTCGTGGTTAACATCAAGCGGATTGCCCTCGCGCTGGAAGAAGGTGACCTTCTTCTTGTTCAGGTCAACAATCACGTTCCAGAAGCCCGGCTCAAGCTTGATTGTCTGGCCACCCTTGACAAAGTCAATTTCCTGACCTATCAGCTCCTCGGTGAGCAGGAAGTCACCTTCGGCAACTGCACCGTAACGGTGGTCGGCGATCGATGCCCATGCCTCATTCTCATCAGCAATCTCAGCGTCAGCGAGCTTGCCGGTGAAGCCGATGTAGGCATACTCGTCTTCGCCCTTAGCCTCGGTGGTGATGTCAATCGAGAAGATGTTCGGGTCATCGTTGTTGACGAGCATCTGTACGCCATCGTACGGGCTCCAGTCCTTACCGTCAACCTGGCCGATCACGTAGAAGGCCTCCTCGATAGCGGGCACGGGTGCCAACTCTCCGGTGAAGACCACGTCAATCGCGCCGTCGGCATGGCGAGTCACAACGTAGTTCACAATCGAGCCGGCAGGCACCTTGAAGCTATTGGTATTGCCTGCGTACAACGCGATGGTG
>CAMHDX010000128.1 GCA_946183895.1 uncultured Porphyromonadaceae bacterium
GAGAGTAATTTTATTGACTACGTCAAGATATTGTGCCGCAGTGGCAAGGGTGGCGCCGGTTCGGCTCACTTGCATCGCGCCAAGTACATTCCCAAGGGCGGTCCCGACGGCGGCGACGGTGGTCGCGGCGGCCACGTGTTGCTACGCGGCAACCGCAACCTGTGGACCCTGATTCACCTCAAGTATCAGCGTCACATCTTCGCTACCGACGGTCAGCCGGGCAGCGAGAACACGAGCACCGGCAGGCAGGGCGAGGACCGCGTGATTGAGGTGCCGTGTGGCACGGCGGTCTATGATGCCGAGTCCGGTGAGTTCCTGTGTGACGTGACCGAGCACGGGCAGGTGGTGCGCCTGCTGCGTGGCGGTCGCGGTGGTCTGGGCAATGCCCACTTCAAGACGGCAACACGCCAGACACCGCGATTTGCCCAGCCGGGCGAGCGTGGCGTTGAAAAGGCGGTAGTGCTCGAGCTCAAGCTGCTCGCCGACGTGGGTCTAGTGGGATTTCCCAATGCCGGCAAGAGCACGCTGCTCTCGGTCATCAGTGCCGCCAAGCCCAAGATTGCAAACTATCCGTTCACTACCCTGGAGCCCAATCTGGGCATCGTCACCTACCGTGACATGCAGTCGTTTGTCATGGCGGACATCCCCGGCATTATCGAGGGCGCCAGCGAGGGTCGCGGACTGGGGCTGCGCTTCCTGCGCCACATTGAGCGCAACGCCGTGCTGCTGTTCATGATTCCCGCCGACAGCGACGACATCGCCCACGAGTATGACGTGCTGGTCAACGAGTTGACCACCTTCAACCCCGATCTTGCCGACAAGCCGCGTGTGCTGGCTATCACCAAGTGTGACATGCTCGACGACGAGTTGATTGAGCAGATGCGTCCGCTACTGCCTGCCGACATCGAGACTGTCTTTATCAGCAGCGTGGCGCAGCAGGGGTTGACCGAGCTAAAGGACCTGTTGTGGCGCACCATCAACGACGAGCGCAACCGCCTACCCGACGAGGCGGCGCACCGCGACCTTGACGAGCGACATCGCGTGCAAGCCGAGGACGACTTCATCTTCGGCGCGCCCGACGAGGAGTTTGATGCCGACGAGTCCATCGTTGAGGACACCGGCAGCGGCCACATGCTGGGCAAGGGCAGCAAGCAGTGGTCCGACGAGTACTGGGCCGAGGACTATGTCGACCCGGACGCCGACTTCCAGGTCGTGAGCGACCCCGACGAGGCATAGCCCTGTGGGATGTGACTTATACACAATGCCCTCTATAGTACCTTACAGTTGCTATAGAGGGCATTTGATGTGGTCGGCATGCGCTATGCCGAGGGAAGGGTGGTGATGGTCTTGAGGATGTCGAGCGCGGCGCTCACTGTGGGCACGTTCTTGATGACGATGGAGCGTCGACGGTTCTTTTCGCGTATCTGGCAGCGGCGCGGATTCAGCTGCAGGTACTGCAACAGTCGCCCGAATGCCGCGCTCTGGTAGTAGGCGACATTCTCCTCGCCGACAAAGTAGACGTACATCAGGCTCTGCTTGAGCGCCACCTTGACAATACCCAACTTGCAAGCCAGCCGCCTGAGTGGGACTATCTTGATTAACTCGTCCGCCATGGTGGGAATCGCGCCGAAGCGGTCTACCATGCGCTCGCGGAAGGCTGCCACCTGCTCTGGCGTGGTCATGCTGTCCAGCTCGCGATAGAGGTTGATGCGTTCGCCCTCCTGCGGCACCCATGTGGCGGGGAACATCAGCTCGAGGTCGGTGTCGATGGCGCAGTCGTCAACGTATGCCGCCTCCTCGCCGGTGAGAGCCTGTTGCTCGCTCGCCTGGTCGGCAAAGGTGTCGCTGAACTCCTCGGTCTTCAACTCCAGCACCGCCTCATTCAGAATCTTCTGGTAGGTCTCATAGCCCAGGTCGGCGATGAAGCCGCTCTGCTCGGCACCGAGCAGGTTGCCGGCGCCGCGGATGTCGAGGTCCTGCATGGCGATGTGGATGCCGGCACCCAGGTCGCTGAAGCTCTCGATGGCCTGCAGTCGGCGTCGCGCCACCGGTGTGAGCGGCACTCCGGCGGGCACCAGCAGGTAGCAGAAGGCCTTGCGCTCGCTGCGGCCCACGCGACCGCGCAACTGGTGCAGCTCGCTCAAGCCGAAGTTCTGAGCATTGTTGATAATCATGGTGTTGACGTTGGGCATGTCCACACCGCTCTCGATGATGGTGGTCGAGATGAGCACGTCGTGGCGGTGGTCGGCAAAGTCGATGATGGTCTGCTCCAGCTGCTCGGGCTCCATGCGTCCGTGAGCCACAGTCACGCGGGCGTCGGGCACGAGGCGCTTGACCATCTTCTCCAACCGGTCGAGACCCTCAATGCGATTGTTGATGATGAACACCTGACCGCCGCGGCTCAGCTCGTAGTTGATCGCCTCGCTGATGGTGTCGTCGTCGAGTGTGCCCAGTGTGGTGAGGATGGGCTGACGGTTGGCGGGCGGGGTGGTGATGGCACTCAGGTCGCGCGCACCCATCAGCGAGAATTGCAGGGTACGCGGAATGGGTGTGGCGCTCATCGTGAGCGTGTCAACGTTGACCTTGAGTTGCTTGAGTTTCTCCTTGACAGCCACGCCGAACTTTTGCTCCTCGTCAACGATGAGCAGCCCCAGGTTGGCAAACTTCACGGTCTTGCCGATGAGCTTGTGGGTGCCGATGATGATGTCTATCTTGCCCTGCGCCAGGTCGGCGAGCAACTCGCGTGTCTCCTTGGGCGAGCGGGCGCGGCTCAGGTAGTCCACCCTGACGGGGAACTCCTTGAGGCGTTCGCTGAAGGTGCGCCAGTGCTGGAATGCCAGCACGGTGGTGGGCACGAGCACCGCGGTCTGCATGCCGTCGCCGGCTGCCTTGAAGGCGGCTCGTATCGCCACCTCGGTCTTGCCAAATCCCACGTCGCCGCAAATCAGGCGGTCCATCGGGCGAGCGCTCTCCATGTCGGCCTTCACCGCCTGCGTCGCTTTGAGCTGGTCGGGCGTGTCCTCGTAGGTGAACGACGCCTCCAACTCTTGCTGCAAGTAGCCGTCGGGCGAGAAGGCGTGACCCTGCTCGGCGCGGCGCTTGGCGTACAGCTGTATCAGGTCGCGGGCGATGTCCTTGAGGCGGCTCTTGGTGCGGCTCTTGAGCTTGTTCCACGCACCGCTGCCCAACTTGTTCAACTTCGGCTCCTCGCCCTCGCGACCGCGATACTTGGACAACTTGTGCAGCGAGTGTATCGACACGAATATCTGGTCTCCGCCCAGGTAGGTGAGCTTGATCATCTCCTGCATCGTGCCGTTGACCGCCGTGCGCAACAGGCCGCCAAAGCGCCCCACGCCGTGGTCCTCATGCACGATGTAGTCGCCCACCTCGATTTGCTGCAACTCGCGCAGCGACATCGCCAACTTGCCGCTGCGGGCTCGCTCGCTGCGCAAGGTGTAACGATGAAAACGGTCAAAAATCTGGTGGTCGGTGAACACGCACACCTTCTTCTCCTCGTCGACATATCCCTCGTGCAACGTGCCCTCCAGCGCCTCAAAGCGGATGTCATCGCCGCGGTCGGCAAAGATGGTGCGCAGGCGCTCAATCTGCTTGTCGCTGTCGCTGCCGATGTATATCTTGTAGCCTCGCGTCATGAAGTCGGTCAGGCTTGACGCTATCAGGTCGAAGTTCTTGTGGTAAACGCCCTGCGGAGTGCACTTGAACGTGATGCGCCCGCCTGCTGCCTTGAGCGTCTCGCCGGCGCTGATGATGATGTGGCGCAGGCCGCCCAGCGCGGCGGCGAATTGCTCGCCGTCGACCACGCGCTCCAGGGCATGGATGTCGCCCTCGTCGGCTATCAGCGCGTTGGCACTCATGGTCTGCTTGCCAATCTCGTTCACGCGGGCGGTGATGTGGCTCGGATTGCCCATCACGACAATGGTGTCCTCGCCGGTGAACTCAAGCAGCGAGACACCCACTGTGGTGTCGCCGCCCTGCTTGCCCATCAGGCACACGCTGTCCATGCGCTGCTTGCTCAACTGGGTCTCCACGTCAAAGGTGCGGATACTGTCCACCTCGTCGCCAAAGAAGTCAATGCGCAGCGGCAGCTCGTTAGCAAACGAGTACACGTCGAGCAGCGAGCCACGCACCGCCACCTGGCCCGGCTCGTAGACGTAGTCCACGCGCGTGAAGCCCAGGTCTATGAGACGCTTCGCCACCTCCAGCATGTCGGCACTGCCGCCCACGCTCAACTCAATCGTGCTGTGAGACACGCTCTCGCGCGTCGCCACCTTCTCGGCGAGCGCCTCGGGATAAGTCACCACCAGCAGCGGACGCACGTCGCCCTGCCACCGGTTGAGCACCTCGGTGCGCAAAATCTCGTTGGGCGCGTCCACTTGGCCATACTTGATGTCGCGCTTGTAGCCGCTGGGGAAAATCATCACGTCCTGCTCGCCCAGCAGTGCCGTCAAGTCGCCGTACATGTAGCCGGCGTCGTCGGCGTCGTCGGCTATCACAAGATAAGGAGTGGCCCGTCGTGGCAGGGTGCTGAGCACGACCGAGCGCGAGGAACCGGCAAGTCCCTCGATATTGATAATGCGTTTGTCGCTCTCCACAGCGCGACGCAGGCTGCTCACCTGCTTTGCCGAGAGCAAACGCGAGGTTTCACTAACTTTCATAATTTCGGACTGCAAAGGTACAACAAGTCTCACGAAAATTACCGAAAATTCACGCAAAATTCTCGCTAGA
>CAMHDX010000129.1 GCA_946183895.1 uncultured Porphyromonadaceae bacterium
TCCACATCCGCTACTTCCACAGCACGATTTAAATATAAAATTCGTGAAACCTCCCGTGAAACTCGTAAAAGTGGAGAATGAAAACATGGCTTTTTAAGTTCAACTTTAGCCTCTCTAAACTCTCAACTATAAACTCTCAACTATAAACACTATAAACTATAAACTATAAACTATAAACTTCAAGTTCCTGCAACTTGAATAAACAACAGACAAGATAACATGGCATTGATAAAATCTATTTCGGGCATTCGCGGCACCATTGGCGGCAAGTCGGGCGACGGGCTGACACCGTTGGACATCGTGAAGTTTGCCTCGGCTTACGCCACCTACATTCGTCGCACGACAACCCGCACGAGCAACGTCATTGTCGTGGGTCGCGACGCCCGCCTGAGCGGACGCATGGTGTTGAACATCGTCACCGGCGCGCTCACCGGCATGGGCTTTGACGTAGTCAACATCGGCCTGGCGACGACGCCCACCACCGAGCTGGCTGTCGTGTGGGAGCAGGCATGCGGAGGCATCATCATCACCGCGAGCCACAATCCCAAGCAATGGAACGCCCTCAAGTTGCTCAACGAGCAGGGCGAATTTCTCAACGACGAGCAAGGGCGCGAGGTGCTGCGCATCGCCCAAGACGAGGACTTTGACTACGCCGACGTGGACCACCTGGGCCGCGAGATGAAGAACTACACCTACCTGCGCCGCCACATCGACGCCGTGCTAGCGTTGCCGCTGGTCGACGTGGACGCCATTCGCAAGGCGGGCTTCACCGTGGCTGTTGACGCGGTCAACAGCGTGGGCGGCGTGGCGATTCCCAAGCTGCTGGAGGCGCTGGGCGTGAAGCACGTGGAGAAGCTCTATTGCGACCCGACGGGCAACTTCGGTCACACCCCCGAGCCCATTCCGCAAAACCTGACCGGCATCTCGTCGTTCATGGCACAGGGCAAGGCTGATGTGGGCTTTGTGGTCGATCCCGATGTGGACCGCCTCGCCATCGTGATGGAGAATGGCGAATTCTTTGTTGAGGAGTACACGCTAGTGGCGGTTGCCGACTATGTGCTACAGCACACTCCGGGCGCCACAGTAAGCAACCTGTCGTCGTCGCGCGCCCTGCGCGATGTCACCGTGGCTCACGGCTGCCAATACACGGCAGCCGCCGTGGGCGAGGTCAATGTCACCACCGAGATGCGCCGCACCGGCGCCGTGATTGGCGGCGAGGGCAATGGCGGAGTGATCTATCCCGAGTTGCACTACGGCCGCGACGCGCTCGTGGGCGTGGCGCTGTTCCTGTCGCTGCTTGCCCACAGCGGCAAGACGGTGAGCGAGCTCAAGAAGACCTATCCGCAATACGTCATCGTGAAGAACAAGGTCGAGTTGACACCGACCACCGATGTTGACGCCATCCTGGAGAAGGTCAAGCGGGACTATGCCGGCGAGCGCCTCACCACCATCGACGGCGTGAAGATAGACTTTGAGGACGGCTGGGTGCACCTGCGCCGCAGCAACACCGAGCCCATCATCCGCATCTACAGCGAGGCGAGCACCGAGCAGCGCGCCCAGGAGCTGGCACAAGCAGTGATGAGCCGCATCAAGTGACCGGTTGTCACATTGCGACAACAAACACACGGGGCTGATAGCGATGCTATCAGCCCCGTGGTTTTATAGCCCCGCCGGCACCGGCCTCCCCCTCGCCTACCGCTTTCTCCACCAAGCCGGCAACGCACTGAACGCGTACAGCGGAAAATCCACCAAGCTATCATTGCGACCCGGCTGAGACAGACTGGCACGAAATGCCAGCACTGGAGAGTACTTGGCAATTTCACATTTTTGGGTCGAAAAATGTGGTGAGTGAACACATTATTGGGGTCGAAAAATGTGTTGGTAGCACACATTTTTTGGTCGAAAAATGTGTTGGCGACACACATTTTCCGACCCAATCATGGTATTTCAGATTCCCGGTATGTGGACGGCAGACGGCGCCTGGTGGTTAGGCGTCGTTGCTGTCCGGTGACGGCTCGGTGGCTGCGGAGGTCTGCTCGTGGCGCTCGTATGCCTCGACGATGCGCTGCACCAGGTGGTGGCGCACAATGTCCTTTTTGCCGAACTCCACCTTGCCGATGCCGGCGACGCCCTGGAGCACTTGCAGGGCGTGCACCAGGCCACTACGCGTGGAGCGCGGCAGGTCAATCTGCGTCACATCGCCCGTGATAATCATCTTGGAGCCCATGCCCAGGCGGGTGAGGAACATCTTGATTTGGTGCATCGTGGTGTTCTGCGCCTCGTCGAGCACGATGACAGCATCATTGAGCGTGCGACCGCGCATGAACGCCAGCGGCGCAATCTGGATAACGTTATTCTCCATGTACTCCTTGAGCTTGGCAGACGGAATCATGTCCTCCAGCGCGTCGTAGAGCGGCTGCAGGTAGGGGTCAATCTTGTCGCGCATGTCGCCCGGCAGGAAGCCGAGTTTCTCGCCCGCCTCGACCGCGGGGCGCGAGAGGATGATGCGCCGCACCTCACGATTCTTCAATGCCTTGACAGCCATTGCAACGGCGAGATAGGTCTTGCCGGTGCCGGCAGGCCCCAGAGCAAAGGTCAGGTCATTTTCCTCGATGGCACGCACCAGCGACAGCTGGTTGGGCGTGCGTGGCGAGATGGGTTTGCCGTTGACGCCGTACACAATCACGCCGTCAACCTTGACCTCGCGCGGCGGCGCGCCCTTGACCACGTCGATAATCACATCCTCGGGCAACGAGTTGCGCTCGGCGCAATAGTGCTCCAGCTCCTTGATTTTAGCCTCAAAGACCGCAGTTTCCTGCTCATCGCCGATGACGGTGATGACCGAGCCGCGCGCCCCCATGCGCAACTTGGGAAACAGGTTGCGAATGAGTTGCAGATTGCTGTTGTTGACGCCATAGAAGACCACCGGGTCAACGCTGTCAATAATTACGTGTCGTTCAATCATGTTATTATTAAAATGTAATCAAGGGGCGGTTGCTCGTGGCGCCGCCCCTTGAGTTAATCATGTCGTTTCGGCATCAGCCACGCGCGTTGTTTAGAAGCGCATGCCCAAGGTGAGCGAAATGCGGTTGTTGTTGTCGGTGACACTGTTGCCGATTGCGGGCAGCGGACTGTCGGGATAAGCGAAGTTGGCGGGCACGGCACGATACTCGTTGGCACGGTTCTTGTGAACGTATGCCAAGTCAGCGTAGAAGCCCGCGGCGTTGTGATAGCCGATGCCGGCGGTGAAGTATTGCACGCTCTTGTCGAAGCTGTAAGCCGGGCAACTGCCGCTGACCATCACGTCGACCTTGTCATCGCGCACGTCCTTCTTGACCGGGCTCGACTGGTAGCTGTAGCCTGCACGCAGGCTCACCTCCTTGGTCACACGATACTCGCCGCCAATGCGGATGATGTGGCTCGATTGCAGATAGTTCTTAATCTCGGTGGTGGCATCGGGATACTTGTTGAAGTCCTGGTCGCCGATGCGCATGGTCCTGTTAGCCACACACTCATACTCCACATTGAGCAAGCCGCTCTTGCCAGCCACGATGCCCATGCTGCCGATAAAGTGCCACGGCGTGTTGTAGGTGTACCACACGCTGTTGGTGGGCGTGGAGCCCTCCTTGGTGTACAGCTTGGTGTCGTTCTGGTAGAAGTCGGCTGCCACCGTGGTGGTGTAGGTGTCCTTCATCTTGAACCACGTGGGAGTGTGGAACGCCACACCAAATCGCAGCTCGTTGACGGGCTTGAAGATGGCACCAGCCTTGAAGGTAAAGCCGTCGCCGGTGGTGCGCATGCCGTCGCTGAAGCCCAGCGCCGCGTCGCCGTCAACGGCACCGGTGCCTGCCGCGTCCTTGTATATCACAGTGTTGTACAACGCCTCGCCGTAGTACTTGTAGGCCTTGTACTCCATCGCAGTGTAGGCGAAGGCGAGACCCCAGTATACCTTGTTGCGAATATTACCGCCCAGGGTGAGGCTGTACTGGTCAGTGAAGCCCCACTCCTCGACCTCAAACTCGTTTTCGCCGTAGGTACCCTCAACACCCAGACCGGAGTATTTGCCATCGGTGGTGTAGAGCATCAGGTTGTTTTGATAAGCCAGAATTTGGTTCCAGTTGGCACCGGTGCTCGAAGTGTAGGAATCAGCGCTCAGGTCTTCAACGCGAACCTTATCCACTGTTGCCCAGTCGGCAAGGTAGTTGGTAATCGAGGTCGGAATTGAGGCTTGCGCGCCCATGTAGCGACGACGGGCACTATACTTGCGGTTGTAGCTCACCGCCCAGTTGAAGTAGGGCATCACGTCGCTATTGATCTTGAGCGAGCCGGCATAGCCCACCTGGTTGACCTGGACGCGGGTGCGAGTGTAGTTATCGCCATTGACTGTGCTCTTGTTGAACTCAAGGCTCGGAGTGATGCTCACGTCGCTGCTGCGATAGATGCCAATGCCACCGGGGTTGACATTGATGGCACTCAAGTCGCCACCGAGGCCGCCCATTGAGCCCGCCATTGCCTGGAATCGCGAGGTGCCTCGCAACTCCTCGCTTGAGTACTGCAATACGTCAAACGTGTACTGGGCACTCGCGGCAAGACTCAAGCCACTTGCCAACAATCCTAAAAGAATCTTCTTCATTATTCAAGATAAGATATGTAACGTTAATATTATTCATTGTGAAACCGGAGGGCTCAATGGCGTCGACCACCACCGCCGCCACTGTGGCCACCGCCACC
>CAMHDX010000130.1 GCA_946183895.1 uncultured Porphyromonadaceae bacterium
ATCGGTCGTGGCACCTGACACCAGACCCATGATGGTGCAGTAGTTGAGCTTGAACTTGCCGCGTGCCAGTATCACCACTACCAGCAGGGGCAAGAAGGTGATCAAGAAGCCGTAGAGCACCCACATGGCGCCGCGACTGTTGAACACGGTTTCCACAAAGTTGCCGCCGGCGGCGAGGCCCACGCTGGCAAGGAACAGGCAGATGCCCAACTCACGCAGCAGCAGGTTGGCACTCGACGAGGTGTATGTCACCAACTTCGCCTTGTAGCCAAAGCGGCCCAGCAGGATAGCCACGATGAGCGGACCGCCGGCAAGTCCCAACTTCATCGGCACCGACATGCCCGGTATCATGAACGGAATGGAACCGACAATGATGCCCAGGAAGATGCCCAGGAACATGGTGAACATGTTGGGCTCGTCAAGGCGCTTCATCGAGTTACCCATCTTGGCAGCGAGGCGGTCAATGTCCTCCAACTTGCCCACAACGGTGATGCGGTCGCCCACTTGCAGCGCCAGACTGGGTGTCGCCATCAGGTCGACACCGGCGCGGTTAACGCGGGTGGCGTTGAGCTTGTAGCCCTCGCGCAGGCGCAGTGACCCGAGCTTGCGACCGCTATACTCGGTCTTTGTCACCAGGATGCGGCGCGACACCAGTGTCTCGTCGTTGGCGATGTGGCTCTCTTCCCACTTGAAGTCGACGTGCGGACCGATGATGGCGTCAAAGATGTCGGTGTCTTGCTCGTTCATCACCACCAGCAGGATGTCGCCCTCCTCAATGATGGTCTCGCTCTTGGGAATGTGCACGCTGCCGTGAGCCTTCTTGATGCGCGAGATCACGAAGTCGCGGTCGAGAATGCCGTGCAGGCGCTCGATGGTGCGGTCAAAAATCAGTTTGTTGGTCACCTGATAGGTGGCGATGTGAGGCGCCAATCGGCTCTGGGCGGCGTCTTCCTCAATCTCGCGCGCCTCGTTGTCGGTGTTTATGCTGAACAGCACCTTCACCACAATCATCGACATGATGATGCCGACCACGCCCAGCGGGTAGGCGGCGGCATAGCCCATCGACATCGATTGGTTCAAGGCGGTCGCGGTGGCTCCTTGGGTCTCAATGAGTGTCTGCTGCGCGGCACCCAGGCCCGGGGTGTTGGTCACCGCGCCTGACAGGATACCCACCATGTCGGTAATCCTCACGTCGCCGGCGATGAAGTAGATGGTCAATGCCACCACGATGTTCAGTGTAATCAGCAGCAATGCCAGCCCGTTGAGCAGCACTCCTCCCTCCTTAAACGACGAGAAAAAGCCGGGGCCCACTTGCAGACCTATCGAGAAGATGAACAATATCAAGCCGAACTCTTGAATGAACTTCAAGATGTTGGGGTCGACACCAAACCCGAAGTGACCCATGATGATGCCCACAAACAGGACAAACGTGGCTCCGAGCGAAATGCCCTTGACCTTGGTCTTGCCCAACACGACGCCCAGCCCGATTACTATCGAGTAAATGAAGATGGCATGCGCCACGCCTTCGCCGGTAAATAAATCAATTAACCATTTCATATTATTGTGTTTAATTCTTTCTGCTTGATTGGTGTGTAACCGGCTGCCGCCGGCGTTTTTTTTAATTTGGGTTTTTAATATCGTGTTGGTAGCCGGGCGTTATTGCACCAGGTCGGCAATCTCGTTGGGCATGTTGACTATCGTGCCGGCATAGTTGTCTACCAGCTCCTTGAGCGGGCGGAACCCCCAAGTAACGCCCACCGAGTCGACACACGCCCTGCGTGCCGTCTCCATGTCGACACCCGAATCGCCCACGTACAGCACGTCCGCCTTGGGCACATGCGCCTTGGCGAGCACTGCGAACACGATTGACGGGTCGGGCTTGACGTTCATGCCCTCGCGCTGACCCTCAATGGCGACAAAGGGTATGTTGGCAAAGTAGTGCCCGATGATCTTGTCAACGGCACTCTGATACTTGTTTGACGCGACTGCCATGAGCACTCCCATGTCGCGGAGCAACTCCAGCAACTCGGGGATGCCGCTGTAGGGCTTGGTGCAGTCGGTGTTATGCTCGTCGTAGTACTCCTTGAAGTTCTTGAGCATCAGCTCAATGGTGGCTTCGTCGCGGTAGTCCTCGGGCAACGCGCGCTCGATGAGGCGGCGCACTCCGTTGCCCACCATGAACGGGTAACTCGCCATCGTGTGGGTCGCGAAACCGCCCTGCTTGAGCGCATGGTTGGTGGCATGGCCCAAGTCCTCAATCGTGTTGAGCAACGTCCCGTCGAGGTCAAATATTACTAACTTTTTCAATGTGCTATAATCTTTAACAATGATTCAAGCTGCAAAGGTACAAAAAACGGGGCTATTTCGCTTAACAAGTGGCAACAATTCCTCAAATTTATTCCCGACGAGGATGACGTGACAGACGTGACAGACGTTAGCAAGTCGTGTGCGTGATGGACGTGGGCTACCGGTTGTTGTCAATCAGCACGCTGCCGCGCACCAGCTTGGCTTGCTTCTTGTAGTACATCATCTTCTTGTACACCTCGTCGACGGGCAGGGTGCGGAACTCCTCGGCGTACATCGTGACTATCGAGATGCTCATGATGTTGATGCGCTCAATCTCGCCCTTGCGGTTGCGGGCGTCAATGTAGCCGTTCTTGACATCCTCGTCATGGTAGAACTCGCGTATCTTGGCGTCGAACGAGGCGATGATGCGGTCGCCAATCTCCTTGACAACATCGGTGTGCTCAAGTATCATGATGAAGTCGTCACCGCCCACGTGGCCAATGAAGTCGGTGTCTGCCCCGCAGGCTAGCATCGCCTCGTACAGAATCCTGGTCAGGAACAACAGCACCTGGTCGCCCTGGTAGAAGCCGTAGTACTCGTTGTACTCCTTGAAGTTGTCCAGGTCGATGTACATCATCGCGAAGTCGCGCCCGCCGTCAATGCACTCTTGCAGCCGGCGGTTAATCACATTATTGCCGGGCAGACCCGACAGGGCGTTGAGGTCGCGGTTTGACTCAATGGTGTCAATGATGTTGGTCAAGTGGTGGCGCAGGGCGATGGGGTCGTAGGTCTTGCGCAGCACGCTCACGATGGGCACAATCATTTGCTGCTCGGTCGTGACGGGATAGGCCTCGTCGGTGGCGACAATGATGGGGGTGATGCAGTAGGAGTTGCGGTTGTACAGGTCGGTGACCAGTTGGCGGATTTCGGCCTTCAAGCCGGTGTAGTTGATGATTATCATGTAGTCCTCGAGCGACAGGTGGTCGCGCAGCTCGTCGTCGCTCGAGCCGGTTAGTGTGACCTGGATGCCGGTGTTGCCGGCAAAGAGTTGGTCAAGTGATGCGTACAAGTCGCCATTGTCATCAATGACAACGATATTCTTGGGGGTGCTCATCTCTTCGGTTGTGTTGAATTAAAACGTGGTTAACGGTTAATTAATGAGTGGGGTGGGACTGCGGTGCGCGCTCACTGTGCAGCGGGGTTACGGCTGGTGTCGCACAGCATCACCGAGCCGCTAATCTGCTTCGCCTCGTCCTTGGCGTGCATCATGCGCTTGTACACATCGTCGGTCGTGGCGAAGGTGTTGAACTCGTTGCTGACCATCGCGATGGACAACGTGATGAAGCCAAAGCGGTCCTTGATGCCCTTGCGGTTGAGCACCTCAATATAGCCTTTCTCAACATCGTCGTCCGAGTAGAAACGCGACACGTTGCTGTCAAACTGCTCAATAATCTCGTTGCCAATCGCCTCGGCGTAGTCGTAGTCGTTGAGAATCAGCACAAAGTCGTCGCCGCCCACGTGGACGATGAAGTCGCGGTTGGAGCCGTGGCGAGCCACCGCCTTGTGCAGCACGTCGGCAAGGAATGCTATCAACCTGCCCGCGTTGTACAGACCGTAATAGTCGGTGTAGGGCTTGAACTTGTCAATGTCGATGTAGACAAGCACAAATTTCTCGCCCCGCTCCATCTTGCCCCGCAGCGTGGCGTCGATGGCATAGTTGCCCGGCAGGTGCGACACGTCGTTGATGCTGCGGTTGGCCGACAGGATGCCGATGGCGTTGAGCGCCTGCTTGTGCAACACCTCGATGCTGAGGCTCTTGGGCAAGAAGCCCACACCGGGAATGGTGGTCGACATCGCTACCTCGCGGCTTGAGGTGATGGCAATCAACATGGGGTTCATGTGGTTGAGAAAGCGGTACACAAACTTCACCAGCACGCCCAGGTCGGCGCGCAGCCCGTCGTGATGAATGTAGATGATGTAGAAGTCGTACCGCAACTTGTTGCGCAACTCGTTGCGCGCCGAGGTTGAGGTCACTACCTCAATTTGCTCGTCGGCGGCGAAGCTGTTGCTCACCAGCAAGCCGTAGTCGTTGGTGTCGTCAATGACAAGTATCCGTTTCTTGTAGGTCATCGTTATAGTTTAATGGTTATGAGTAGAAAGTATTGCAAAGTTGCGCAAAGTTAAGCAAAATTATTCAAACCGGTAGCAAACATGGACACTAAAATGCGGGAGATGTTTGCGTTTTAGGCTTTTGAGCATCGACGGGATGTTACGGCGATGTTAATTAAGCTTAATGCGCCACAAAATGGGTGTCATGTCAAAAAAAATGTGTAACTTTGTAGGTTGAAAATTAATAACTGCTTTGTTCGTGATAGCTTGGGGCGACGTTTGGCCCGGATTGCGTCTGAGCACAATATTATTTTAGTAAAGAATGGACA
>CAMHDX010000131.1 GCA_946183895.1 uncultured Porphyromonadaceae bacterium
AACGAGTGCTTCGGCGTAGTGGTGGGCGACGGCAGCAAGCCCGTCCGCATCGTTGTGCGCGCCTACGGCATGGAGCAGCACTACCTGCGCGACCTGCCGCTGCACCCCTCGCAACAGGTGCTGCGGCAGAGTGGCGACTACACGGACTTTGAATTGTTCCTGCGCCCCACGACCGACTTCAAGGCGCACCTGTTGTCGCGCGGCGGTTGGTTGCAGGTGCTCACGCCTCGCAGCCTCGCCCGCGAGATGCGTCAGCTCCACCAGGAGGCCATTGACCGCTATGACAATTGCGAGTGAGCCGTCCCCTGGTGTGCTTACGTAAAACTCGCTCAAAAAAACTCGTAAATTCTCAAAATTTCTTCCACTTGTACCGCGTTGTGGTACAACGTCGCCTTAACTTTGCATCGTAAACTTGAAGTAGAACCGCAAAAAACGATGAAATTATGGAAGCAAAGAAGAGATTTTTCATGGATTGCCACCTGGCACGGCGCAAGTATCACGACGCTGACGAGGTGTGGGACAAGCTCAAGGTGGGCACCATGCTGCAGTTGGTGCTGGACACTGACAACCGCCATGACCCCAATGCTGTGGCTGTGGTCTACCAAGACAAGGAGCAGGATGAGGCCTACTGCATCGGCTACATTCCGCGCACGAGCAACGAGACCGTTGCCGCCTTCCTCGAGATGGGCTGGGCCGACGTGTTCGAGTGCCGCATCTGCAAGGTCAACGAGGATGCGCACCCCGAGCAGCAGATTCAGTTGACCATCAAGATCAAGCGCAACAAGAAGTAAATTCAAGTTGCTATTGAGTTCTTCAAGTTGTCTTTAACCCTAATTAATCGCATCGATTATGAAACGACTGCTAAAATATTTCTCAATCTTGGCGTGCCTCGTTGTGGCATTGTCGAGCTGTGACGATGATTTCCTCTCAGACTATGACACTCGAAAGGACGAATATTCGGTGCGTTATAGCGTCACTTATTCGACTACCTATGACTTTCACAATATTGCTTACATCAGTTTTACCGATTTTTTTGATAAAACTGACTGGAGCAAATATACAGGGCAGCCTACGCAATTTGAGAGAAGCATTGAAGGGACTGAAGAATATATCACTGTAACTCGTGTGCCCAAAGGCTCACATGTTGAGTTTTCGACTTATGTGGATGTGGCGGAAGCTTTGCCAAATACCAAAGTCGAAATCTCAATAGAGGTTGTCAAGGGAAAAGAATATGACTTCACGGAAGTCAAAACAGCTAAATCCGACTGCCCGACCAAGGACAATCCGCTGATCATCAGCTACGACGTCCCTGACAAGTGAATTCAACTAATGGCCGACCGCAGTTGAGAGGCGACTAAAGAATTGAACAACTATTCATAATTCACGCTGCATACTGCTGATGGAGCAACAAAGCCGCCGTGCGTGTCGCCTAAGATAGGCGGCGCGCACGGCGGCGGTTGTATGGAGCCTGACCGGTGTCAGTTCTTGAAGAGCAGCTTGCCGGCGGCGGCATCGATGATGATGGGGCGGTCGCGATGCACCTTCTGGGCGATGATGTCCTTGCTCAGGCGGTTGAGCACCATTGACTGGATGGCACGCTTGACCGGTCGTGCACCGAACTCGGGGTCGTAACCGGCATCCGCAAGCACCTCAACTGCGGCATCGGTCGCCGTGAGCGTGATGCCATTGGTTGCCAGAGCGCGCGATACACCGGCAAGTTGCAACTTGACCACTTGCCTGATTTGTTCGCGGTCAAGAGGCGTGAACATGATGGTTTCGTCAATTCGGTTGAGGAATTCGGGCCTGATGGTCTGCTTGAGCATCTCCATCACCTCGTCGCGGGTCTGAGCGATGACGCTCTCGCGGTTGCTGTCGGTGAGGTGTTCAAAGCGCTCGCGGATGAGCGATGACCCGAGGTTGCTCGTCATGATGATAATCGTGTTCTTGAAGTTGACGGTGCGACCCTTGTTGTCGGTCAATCGGCCATCGTCAAGCACCTGCAGCAGCACGTTGAATACGTCGGGGTGTGCCTTCTCGATTTCGTCGAACAGCACCACGCTGTAGGGCTTGCGCCTGACTGCCTCGGTCAACTGACCGCCCTCGTCGTAGCCCACATAGCCCGGAGGTGCGCCAATGAGTCGGGTGGCTGAGAACTTCTCTTGATACTCGCTCATGTCGATACGCGTCATCATGTTCTCGTCGTTGAACAGGTAGTCGGCGAGCGCCTTTGCCAGCTCGGTTTTGCCAACGCCGGTGGTGCCCAGGAAGATGAACGAGCCGATGGGGCGCTTGGGGTCGTTGAGGCCGGCACGGCTGCGGCGCACGGCGTCGCTGATGGCGACGATCGCGTCGTCCTGACCGACAACACGCTTGTGCAACTCGTCCTCCAAGTGCAGCAGTTTGTCCTTCTCGGTCTGCAGCATCTTGGTCACGGGGATGCCGGTCCAACGGCTGACAACCTCGGCGATGTCGTCGGCGTCAACCTCCTCCTTGATCAGCGCGCCGCCCTGCTGCATCTCGCGCAGCTGGGCTTGCAGCTGCTCGTTGTCGTGCTCCTTGCCGGTGATTAGCGAGTAGCGAATCTCAGCCACGCGGCCATAGTCGCCACGCCGCTCGGCTTGTTCGGCCTCAAACTTGAGCGACTCAATGTCGACCTTGTTTTGCTGAATCTTGGCGATAATCTCCTTTTGGCTGGTCCAGCCGGCGCGCAGTTCGGTCTCTTGCTGCTTGAGGTTGGCGATTTGTTGCTCGACGTCCTTGAGGTGCTCGGCATCGCCGTCGCGACTGATTGCCGCGCGCTCGATTTCGAGCTGCGCGATGTGTCGGGTAGTCTCGTCAAGCTCCTCGGGCACACTATCCATCTCGATGCGCAGTCGCGCAGCAGCCTCATCAACCAGGTCAATCGCCTTGTCGGGCAAGAAGCGGTCGCTGATGTAGCGCTCACTCAGGGTGACAGCCGCGATGATTGCCTCATCCTTGATGCGCACATGGTGGTGGTTCTCGTAGCGCTCCTTCAGTCCTCGCATGATGGCGATTGCCGCCTGCTCGTCAGGCTCGTCGACCATCACACTCTGGAATCGGCGTTCCAGTGCCTTGTCCTGCTCGAAGTACTTGCGATACTCGTCAAGGGTAGTGGCACCGATGCTTCGCAGCTCGCCACGCGCCAGCGCGGGCTTGAGGATGTTAGCCGCATCCATGGCGCCGCTGCTCTTGCCTGCACCCACCAGGGTGTGAATTTCGTCGATAAACAAGATGATGTCACCCTGCGAGCCGGTCACCTCGTTGATGACCGCCTTGAGGCGCTCCTCAAACTCGCCCTGGTACTTGGCGCCTGCAATCAGTGCGCCCATGTCGAGGGTGAACAACTGCTTTTGTCTCAACGTTTCCGGCACATCGCCGCGTACGATACGCTGGGCGAGTCCCTCGACTATTGCCGTCTTACCGGTACCCGGTTCACCGATGAGGATAGGGTTGTTCTTGGTGCGTCGGCTCAGGATTTGCAGCACTCGCCTTATCTCGTCATCACGTCCGATGACCGGGTCGAGCTTGCCCTGTCGAGCCTGCTCGGTGAGGTTGATAGCGTACTTGGACAGTGCGTTATATTGTTCCTCGGCTCCTTGAGCTGTAGCCTTCTTGCCGCGGCGCAACTCCTGAATCGCCTTGGCGAGCGCCGATGTGGTGAATCCGGCGTCCTTGAGGATGCGTGACGCGTCGTTGTTGGTATCAACAATGCCCATGAGCAGGGCTTCGACCGTAACATATTGGTCGCCATTGCGTGTGGCGAACTCGGTCGCCTTGTCCAACACCCGGCTGGAGTCGGCCGACAGGTATGGGTCGTCACCGCCGTTCACGCGGGGCAGTCGTCGCAGGGCGGCGTCAAGGTCGCGCTCAATGGGCGCGGCGGCGATGTCCAGCTTCTGCAGGACGTACGCCATCACATCGCCCGCCTCGGTGCTGATCGCCTTGAGCAGATGCACCGGCTCCAACGCTTGATTGCCTCCGGTGCGTGCCAGTGTGATTGCCTTCTGGACAACCTCTTGGCTCTTGATTGTGTAGTTATTGAAGTTCATATCTTTATTGTTTTAGTGTCACATTGATTATTTGCCAATGTTCTTGCAACGAGTGTGCCGATGATGTGGTTGTGCGATAAAATGATTGTATATAAGGTGATTATGCGCTGTCATGACAAATTGACATGGCGTAAAAATGTGTGACAATTTGTCACAGGTGGGGTGGTGGTAGTTGTTTTGTATATTTTAAGACACAAGTGCAGTATTAGTGCACTTGGTCCGCCTAATTTTGCAGCGTAAACAATGAAACACAGCAATGGAGGGCTGAACAAGATGACTACACCAATCGTAATTACCCCGCGCGTAATAGAGCGCTTGGCAAACATGGCTCCCGAGGAGCGATTGTTGATGCTTGACACTTTGTGCTGCGATGAGATTCTGCACATTGAGCGTCGTACACCCCTTTCGATTGACGATGAGTTGGCTTACATGATGTTCAAGATGAATGTGATGAACGAATCATCGTGTTACAAGCCGCAGTAATTGTCAATGGTACTGATTAAACATGAGGCCGGGCCTCACGCCGTCAATGATGGTGTGGGGCTCTTTGTTTTAAGTTGGTTTTCCAATATACGAATGCTCGAACAATCGACCGCTCGAGCTCTCGAGCTCTC
>CAMHDX010000132.1 GCA_946183895.1 uncultured Porphyromonadaceae bacterium
CTCCTCATGGCGTGTCTCCTCATACTGCAGGTACTCCACGTTGCGGTCGAGCATGGTGAAGTTGCCGGCGATGGGGAACAAACCGTCCTTGAGCAGGTCGTGCGACACAGCGTCACACACGGCATGCACCACTTGTCCCTCAAGACTGGGGTCAATCTGCTGCGGAGTGGTCATCTCAACGCGCACCGCGTCGGCCTCTTCGATAGCCTTCTCGGTCTTGACGGCGCGACCCTCGTTCCAGAACAACAGCGCGGTACCTGCCGCGAACAGCAGGAAGCCCGTTCCAATCTGCTTGAACGAGTTGCCCACACGCGAGCCGTAACTGTTGGTGTAAGTTTCGGTATAAGCCATAGTTGTTTAATGAAATTAAGTTGTTAATATTGAATTGATTATGCTTTTAATCAGAATTGCCAGTACTCATACTCATCGCTGACGAGCACAAAGTGATCCATCACCTCGCGATAGATGCTGTAGTGTGTGCCCTCCATCGACGGCCAGCGGCAGTAGAACTCAAAGCCCTGCTCGCTGGCGGTCATCGCCATGATCTCCGGCGCATGGTCAAAGTAGTCGGTGTCGCCGAACCACATGCTCTGGCCATCCTCAATGTAGCCGCGTGTCTCGAGCGTGGTCGACACAAAGCCTTCGGCGATGCACACTATGCTTGCCAGCACAAAGTCATCGCCCTGCCGCGGCTTGAAGGTCACGGCGTAGAACGTACGCTCGGCAGTGGGGCAGGTCGCCAACCAGCGCGAATCCTCAATCTCGTAGCCCTTGTAGTGGTTCTCTACGATTTTGCGATTGTCGTCGCTCAACTTTACGATGGGTTCGGGCGCGAGCCAGCGGCTGAACTGCAGCACGTTGTGGTGGTCAAGAAACTCGTGCGGCACGATGAATGGCATCGCCTCATGGTCCTTGTAGCCACGAAACATCGTCTTCACCACCTTGGGGTCAACCAGCGAGTATTGATGTCCGTTCATGCCCGACTTGGTGCCGGTGTACTTCACCGCGTTGACGTGGGGCTTGAATATCATGCGGTCGTATGCCGCGGGGTTGACCACGTCGTCATATTCCATGTCGTGAAACACCGTGTAGCGGTTGGTGGCAAAGTTGGGCGTGACAAATAGCGGCTGATAGCGCAGCGTCAGGTCGGTGGCATACTCCAGGTCGTTGAACTGATTCCACAGGTAGCTCATGTCAAGCCAGGAGAAGTCCTCCTTGCCGGTGGAAGTGAAGTTAACGCGGCGCAGGAATTGTAGCTTCTCGTCGGTATCAAAGGCGACAACGATGCTGTGGTCAGCGTTGGCGAGCAGCAACTCGCGGATGTTATCACCGTTGATGTCTTCGTGGGCAAACTGCATGGCAGCTTGCTGCCCGGGAAAGCTGCTGTTGAAGTACTCCAACGCCTCCGCCAGGAACTCGGTCAGTGCCTGTGAGGTGCGACCATACGACAAATTAGCAGTCATGGCAACCAGTGCCACAACGCTCACTGTAATAATTCGTTTTATGTTCATTTGTCTCAGTATCAGTAATATTACTATGTGATTAAGCGAAGTCGTTTCGCTATCATGTTGCAAATGTAATCAAAGGATTGCACATTGCAAAATGAAAACAAAATTTTTTTATGCAAAACGGCACTTCCGCCTCGCATTGAGTGCTAAACGGCAGTACCGTTTAGACTATCTACTTCTTGACAAAAGGCTTGAGCCCCTTGGCGGCCTCGGCGGCGGTGATGCGTTTGCCGCCATTGTCCAGGTCGATGAGGATATAGCGGTTGTTGCCCATGCCCAGCTCCTTCATGTAGGACAGCTGTCGCAGGCCGTGGCGGGTCTCGATGCGCTCCACGATGTCGTGATGCTCGGCGGCAGTCATGGCGTAGATGATGTCGATGCACGCCTGGTCCACCGCGAGAATGTCGGTTGAGGAGAGTATGCCCACGTCGGGAGTTACGACAGGAGCCGCCATCACGCCCTCGCAGTCACACGACACCGACATGTTGCGCATCACGTTGACATAGGTGACATGCGAGCCGAAGTAGTCAATCGTCGCCTTGGTGCTCTCGGTCATGCGCTCCATGAACTCCTCGCGGGCGATGTCCCACTGGTTGGGCTGGCCCGGTGTGGTGTGTATCCACGCCTTGCCGATGCGCCCGTCGGCACACCCGATGCCTATGTTCTTGTTGCTGCCGCCAAATCCGCCCTGCGTGTGGCCCTTGAAGTGGGTCAATGCCACCATCGAGTCGTAGTTGGTCAAGTGACCGCCCACGCTCATCTTCTTGAACCACTTGCCGCCCACAACCGGCAGGGTGCAGGTGCCCTGCTCGTCAAGGATGTCAACCGGACAAAAGGTCCACCCGTTCACCTCCAGGGTCTTGCGATGATGCTCGGTGGTGTAGCGGTCGCCGGCGTAGTAGGTGTTGGTCTCGATGATGTTGGCACCTTTCAGGTCCTTGTCCATCAGCGCCTTGACCCATTCGCGCGGAATGATGTTGGGCCCCTGTGGCTCGCCGGTGTGGAGCTTGACGCCAACGTAGCCGGTGATGTTGCCGTTAACCTGCTCGTAGGCTTTGAGCAAGCCTTGCGCCGACAGGTCGCGCGTGAAGTAGACTACCGACTCGTTGCCGGTGCGCTCATCGTAGGGGACGTATTTGTTGCCATCGGTCGCGGCAACCGCCTGTGACCAAGCCGCCACACTCATGAGCATGCCCGTCAGGGCAGCGCATAGTATTCGTTTAATGTTCATAATGGAGGTATAAATTGTTTTTCGTGTTTTTTCGTGTTGCAAAGTTAATAATTTTAGCGAAAACTGCAAAAACCGCCAAAAACCGGAAGCCATAGGTGCGTAGGTTGATACCGGCAAGGTGTGGTCATGCCGGTACTTACATTTATAAAAAAACTTAACGGGCCGGTGATGAGTAGCCAAGTGTGAAATCTTTTTTGTACTTTTGCAAGTTAAATTTCTTAATCTGGACTAACTAAAGGTTAAACACTATACTAGAATCTATGAGTTTAAGAATCGTTGTGCTGGCCAAGCAAGTGCCGGACACCCGCAATGTGGGCAAAGACGCGATGAAGGCTGATGGTACCATCAACCGTGCCGCGCTGCCCGCAATCTTCAATCCTGAGGACCTCAATGCCCTCGAGCAGGCATTGCAACTTAAAGACGCCCATCCGGGCTCGACAATCACGCTGGTGACTATGGGTCTGCCGCGCAGTGCCGAGATGGTGCGTGAGTGCCTGTACCGCGGCGGCGATGCCGGTGTTGTGCTCACCGACCGTCCGCTGGGTGGCGCCGACACCTTGGCAACCAGTTACTCAATCGCACGTGCCATCAGCCACCTGGAGGGTGGATATGACATCATCATCGGTGGCCGTCAGGCCATTGACGGTGACACCGCGCAGGTGGGCCCGCAGGTGGCCGAGAAGTTGGGCTTGCCCCAAGTGACTTATGCCGAGAAGGTTACAGTTAATGACAATGTAGCGACCGTCAAGCGTCGTCTCGAGAACGGCTTTGAGGTGGTGGAGTGCCCGCTGCCGCTGGTGGTGACAGTGACCGGCAGTGCCGACGCGTGCCGCCCCCGCAACGCGCGCCTGGTCCAGAAGTTCAAACGAGCCGTCACTCCCACCGAGCGTGAGGCGCTCGACGACAAGCGCCGCGCCATTGTGGACGCTCACCCCGAGCTCAACATCCTGCAGTGGGGCGTTGCCGACATCGACGCCGACCCCGAGCAGATTGGCTTGAAGGGTTCGCCCACCAAGGTCAAGACAGTTGTCAATGTTGTGTTCCAAGCCAAGGAGAGCAAGCGCATTGACGGCGGTGATGACGCTGGTCTCGAAGACCTGGTTAAAGAACTCATTACCGATCACATCATCGGATAACCTTAAATTAAGAGACAATCAAGATGAAAGATAAAAACAACCTGATAGTTTATTGTGAAGTGGAGGGCGGTCGCGTTGCCGACGTGTCGCTGGAGTTGCTCACCAAGGGGCGTACCCTCGCCACCACTCGGGGCATCCGCCTGGAGGCTCTCGTTATCGGCGCGGGCCTTGACGGGGTGGAGCAGCAGTTGTTCCCCTACGGCGTTGATGTTGTTTACAAGATTGACGACGAGCGCCTCAGCCCCTACACCTCGTTGCCCCACGCTTCGGCAGTGATCAACCTGTTCCGCGAGATTGAGCCCGAGATTTGCCTGATGGGTGCGACCACAATAGGTCGTGATTTGGGTCCGCGTGTGTCGTCATGCCTGCACAGCGGCTTGACCGCCGACTGTACCGCACTCGAGATAGGCGACCACACCGACGCTGTGACCAAGACCGAGTACCACAACTTGTTGTACCAGATTCGCCCGGCATTCGGCGGCAACATCGTTGCCACCATCGTCAACCCCGAGCATCGTCCCCAGATGGCGACAGTGCGCGAGGGCGTGATGAAGAAAGAGATCTTTGACCCCAACTATCAGGGCGAGGTCATCAACCTTGACGCCGCCAAGTATGTCGACCCCGAGAGCTTCGTGGTGCGCATCATCGAGCGTGAGGTCGAGGCGAGCAAGGTGAACATCAAGGGCGCTCCCATCATCGTCGCCGGTGGCTACGGCGTGGGCAGCAAGGAGAACTTCAACCTCTTGTTCGAGCTTGCCGACGTGCTTGGCGGTGAGGTGGGCGCGAGCCGTGCCGCCGTCGAT
>CAMHDX010000133.1 GCA_946183895.1 uncultured Porphyromonadaceae bacterium
GGAGGCATGGGCGAGAAATCTGACGCCCCTAACGGGGCTAAGGATTGTGTGGTGGACGTTACACAGGGGTTGACACCCCTGCCTAGGCCCTGGTCACCCCTAACGGGGTTCGGATAGATCTGGCTCCACCCCTGCCTAGGCCCGGGTCACCCCTAACGGGGTTCGGATACTTGATGTAACTAATTTTAAATTATACAAACTATATGAGGACGGTTACTTTGATTATTGCGGCGCTGGTGGCGGCGACGCTGTGGGCGGCACCCGAGTGGCAGCCCGGCGTGGAGCGGCTCATCGAGCAGGGCGAGTTCGCGCAGGCGTCGCGGCTGATGAAGCGCCTGCCCAAGGCGACGCGCCGCACTGACGCGGTGGTCATCGACAGCCTGGAAACCATCATGGCGCGCATCCGTGCCGACTTCAACATGACGCCCGAGCAGGGTGCCGCGCTCATTCGCGAGCGGCTGCCCCAGGTCACTGCCGAGCAGATTGACGCGTGGAAGGCCGCGCGCAAACTCGAGGTGATGAACATCGACGGCACCGAGTGGTGGTTCCGCAAGAGTGTGCGCAACCTATGGCTACTTGCCGACGAGTTTGACGCCGAGCATCGAGCCGACCGCGCCGAGAGTGTCAAGCACCTGCGGCGCATGTACCTCGAGGCGATGCGCACGGCACCCGACAGCAACGGTGTGCGCGACCGCCGCAAGTTCACCGTGCGGTTTACGCTCGACGTCAATGCCGACGCGGTGCCCGCCGGCGAGGTGATTCGCGCCTGGATGCCGTTACCCTACGCCAACCTGCGTCAGAGCGACATCCGCTACCTCAAGGGCAACCGCGAGGCGACGATGAGCAGCGGCAGCAAGCATCACACCGTCTACATGGAGGCGGTTGCCGCCAAGGGTCAGCCCACCCGGTTCGAGTACGAGTTCAGCTATGTGGTGGGCGAGCGTCACCTCGCGCAGCAGGACCTGCTGCTCATGCTCGAGCCCTACGACACCGACAGCGAACTCTACCGCACCTACACCGCGCAGCAGTTGCCCCATGTCATCATCAACGACGACACGCGGGCGCTGGCACGCGACATCGTGGGCGACGAGACCAATCCGGTGATGCAGGCCAAGCTACTGTTTGAGTGGATTAGCGAGAAGTTGCCGTGGGCAGGCGCGCGCGAGTACAGCACGATAGCGTGCATGCCCGAGTATGTGTTGCTCAACCACCACGGCGACTGCGGGCAGGTGGCGTTGCTCTACATCTCGCTGTGCCGCTCGCTGGGCATCCCGGCGCGGTGGGAGAGCGGCTGGGTCGTCGAGCCCGGCGACGAGGGCTGGCACGACTGGACCGAGACCTACTTTGAGGGCATCGGCTGGGTGCCGACCGACCCGTCCTACGGGCGCAGCACGGTGGGCACGCCGCTCAACGACTACTACGCCGCCGGCATCGACCTCTACCGCATGGCGAGCAACGAGGCGGTGGGCGACCGTCTGGACCCGCCCAAGACCTATATCCGCAGCGAGACGGTCGACTTCCAGCCCGGCGAGGTGGAGTGGCGCGGCGGCAACCTCTACTACGACAAGTGGCACTCCTCGCTCAAGGTCGTGGACGTAAAATGCGTAAAATAAAACGTATAATCCGTAAAAATGGCAGTGGCGCGCGAGGGCGCAACTGCGCGACGGCGGTAAGTCCCGTTAGGGACGACAGAATGTGTAGGCATGGGAGCGAGGGCGGCAAGTCCCGTTAGGGACGACAAGGGCTTAGGCAGGGGTGTAAACCCCTGCATTGCGGGCCCAAACCCCATTATAGTCCCGTTAGGGACGACAGAATGTGCAGGCATGGGAGCGAGGGCGGCAAGTCCCGTTAGGGACGGCAAGGGCTTAGGCAGGGGTGTCAACCCCTGCACTGCGGACCCAAACCCCATGTTAGTCCCGTTAGGGACGGCAGAATGTGGAGGCATGGGTGAGAAATCTGACGCCCCTAACGGGGGTATTGTGCATTACGAATTACGAATTAAGAATTATATATAAAGATGAAGCGACACATTATTATATTATTACTATCGATGCTTGCGCTCGGGGCGTTCGCCGCCGAGCCGGTCGACCGGCTGCGGCCGCGCGACCAGCGCAATGTCCTTGCGCGCTTTGACGTGGCGAAGCAGGGTTCGACCGCCGTGGTGAGCGGCGTGGTGGGCACCGCCGAGCAGCGTGACGAAATCGTCAACTGCCTGATGACCGAGTACACCGACTACAAGGCGGTGAACACCGACAGCCTGCGGGTGCTCGAGCTCGCAGTGCCCGCGGCGAGGCGCCACGCCCAAGTGTGCCTGGCGGTCGCCACGCTGCGCTGCGAGGGGCGGCACGCTGCCGAGATGGCGACGCAGGCGGTGATGGGCACGCCGGTGCGCGTGCTCGAGCAGCAGGGCGAGTGGCTGCGCGTGCAGTTGCCCGACGAGTACATCGCCTGGGTGCCTGAGAGTAGCCTTGCCTTCAAGACCGACGCTGAGCTCGCCGCCTGGCGCGCCAACCGCGACCGCTATGTGGTCACGGCGATGGCTACCTCGCTTACGAGCCGTGTGGGCAGCGAGGAGCCGGTGAGCGACCTGGTGAACGGCTGCATCCTCTCGCTGCGCTACCGCGCCGGCGAGTGGCTGTGCCTCACCACGCCCGATGGCCGCTACGGCTACGTGCACCGCGGCGAGGTGATGCCCATCGACGAGTGGGCGGCTCAGCCCTACGACGCGGCGCGCATCGAGCGCATCGCGCGCCTGATGATGGGCGCCGGCTACCTGTGGGGCGGCACGTCGCCCAAGGTGACCGACTGCAGCGGCCTGGTCAAGGTGTGCCACCTGGCGAGCGGCATCATTCTGCACCGCGACGCCTCGCAGCAGGCGCTCAACGGCGAACCCATCGCCGACTGGCACGACGCGCGCACGGGCGACCTGCTGTTCTTCGGCAACAGCAAGACGGGGCGTGTGACCCATGTGGGCATCTACCTGCGCGACGGCGAGTACATCCATTGCAGCGGTCGTGTCAAGGTCAACAACCTTGACCCCGCCTCGCCGAACTACCTCTACTCGCCGCTGTCGATACGGCGCGTGTCGACGCGCCTGGGCGACCGCGGCATCACGCCGGCGCGCCGCCACCCCTGGCTCTTTTGATTAATGCAGAATTCACAATTCACAATGCGCAATGCACAATTCGTAATGCGGCGGCAAGTCCCGTTAGGGACGAAAAGGGCTTAGGCAGGGGTGTAAACCCCTGCATTGTGGACCCAAACCCCATGTTAGTCCCGTTAGGGACGGCAGAATGTAGCGCTGCGAGAAATCTGACGCCCCTAACGGGGCTAAGGATTGTGTGGTGGACGTTACACAGGGGTTTACAGAAATCCGAATGAAGACGGATGTGGTCCGAATGAAAACGAATCATGGAGTGGTCCTTCTCACCCCTAACGGGGTTGCGACTCACTAACTTTTCACTGATAACTATTCACTAATCCATTAATGATATGAACCGACGTAATTTCTTGATGACTACAGGCGCGGCGATGGTGGCTGCCGCCGCGCCGTCGACGTTGCTGTCGTGCGTCGCCGGCGGCGAACGCACCGTGGCGAAGACCGGCAAGCTGACGCTGTCGTTTGAGCCCTACGAGCTCAAGCTGCGCCACGCGTTCAACCTGGCGCGCTCCAGCCGCACCACTACGCCCGATGTGCAGGTCAAACTGGAGTTTGACGGCATCACGGGCTACGGCGAGGCGTCCATGCCGCCCTACCTGGGCGAAAGCGTCGAGAGTGTGACAAAGTTTCTTTCGAGCCTCGACCTGAGCCAGTTCAACGACCCGTTCCGCGTGGAGGACATCCTCGCCTATGTCGACGGCGTTGCCGAGGGCAACCGCGCCGCCAAGGCGAGCGTGGACATCGCCCTGCACGACCTGCTGGGCAAGATTATGGGACAACCGTGGTACAAAATTTGGGGCCTGGACCCCGCCAAGGCACCCGTGACCAGCTTCACCATCGGCATCGACACGCCCGAGGTGGTGCGACAAAAGGTCGAGGAGGCGCGACCCTACAAGCTGATTAAGGTGAAGATGGGCCTCGACCGCGACCGCGAGACCATCGACATCATCAAGGAGATGATGCCCGACGTGCCCATCTGTGTCGACGTCAACCAGGGCTGGGACAACAAGGAGCAGGCGCTCGAGATGTGCCATTGGCTGCAGGAACGCGGCTGCCTGTTTGTTGAGCAGCCGTTCGACAAGACGTGGATCGACCAGACCGCATGGCTCACCGAGCGCTCGCCACTGCCCATCATTGCCGACGAGGCGTTCCAGCGCCTGCCGGACATCGTCCGCTTTAAGGGCGTGTACAGCGGCATCAACATCAAACTCATGAAGAGCACTGGCCTGCACGAGGCGTACAAGATGATTACGCTCGCTCGCGCTCTCGACATGAAGGTGATGATTGGCTGCATGACCGAGACGTCGTGCGCTGTCAGTGCCGCCGCCAACCTGTCGCCGCTGGTCGACTACGCCGACCTCGACGGCAACCTGCTCATCGCCAACGACCGCTTTGACGGCATGAAGGTCGTGGACGGCAAAATCACGCCGCGCGACATCCCCGGCATCGGCGCCGAGCTGAAATCCGAATGAAGACGAATGTGGTCCGAATGAAGACGAATAAGTCCG
>CAMHDX010000134.1 GCA_946183895.1 uncultured Porphyromonadaceae bacterium
CGCGAGACCCAGCATTGTGATCACCGCGTTGAGCAACAACAACTCGAAGCCGATGGTGTAGTCAAATTGCGCCTTGAGCCACCACTGTATCGCGTAGCTCAACACCGGAGCCGCCACACACACTGCCGGCACCAGGCGGTCGCGCACCGCAGTCGACGTCATCATGCCGAAGGCGAACAAGCCCAGTATCGGGCCATAGGTGTAGCTGGCAATCGAATACACCGCGCTGATGGCATCACTGTTGCTGATGGCATAGAACACCAATATCACGACACCCATGCACACTGCCATTGCCACATGGACCAGCCTGCGCGTGCGTGCCAGGCGAGCGTCATCGCCGCCCTTGTCGCTGCCCAGGATATCCACCGTGAACGAGGTCGTCAAGGCGGTCAACGCCGAGCCTGCCGCCGAATAAGCCGCCGAGACCAGTCCCAAGATGAACAGCACACCCACAACCACCGGCACCGCGCCGCCGCTGAAGGCAACCGCGCCAAACAGCTCGTCGGTCTTGGCAGGTATCGCAAGCCCTGCCTGGCGGCTGTACAACACCAGCAACGTGCCCAATATCAAGAACAGGCCGACAACAAATATCTGCACAATGCCACTCACAATCAGCCCCTTCTTAGACTCATCAACATTCTTACTCGCGAGCGTGCGCTGCATCAAGTCCTGGTCGAGACCGGTCGTGGCTATCACCATGAAGATGCCGGCTATGAACTGTTTCCAGAAGTAGGTACCCTCCTTGGGATTGTCAAAGAAGAACACGCGCGACGAGTCATCGCCCGCCACCGCGCTGCACAACTCGCCCACACCGTAGCCCAAGCCGCGAGCGATGAACCAGATGCACAACACCACACTCATGATCAGGCAGAACGACTTCAACGTGTCGGTCCATATCACCGTCTTGACGCCTCCCTGCAGGGTGTACAGGAAGATTAACGCGATGGTGACAACAACATTGACGATGAACGGAATGTGCAACGGACCGAACACCAGCAACTGCAGCGTGACACACACCACGTAGAAGCGCACCGCAGCTCCCAGCATCTTGCTGACAAAAAAGAACCATGCCCCCGTCTTGTGGGTCCCGGCACCAAAGCGCTGCTCCAGATAACCATAAATCGACACCAGATTGCGCTTAAAGAACAATGGCATCAGCACGTAGGCAATCACAAAGTAGCCCACCGCGAAGCCCAGCACCATCTGCATGTAACTGAACGCCTTGACCGCCACTTGGCCCGGCACACTAACAAAGGTCACACCCGAGATGGGCGCGCCTATCATCGCGATGGCGACAATAAACCACGGCGCCTGGCGCCCGCCGGTCAACGCGGTGCGGTCATCACTGTTGCGCGACGCGAACCACGAAATCAAAAACAACAAGGCAAAGTAGCCTATAATGGTCAATAAAACAACAACTGGTGTAGACATTGCAACCGAAATTTTGTTAGGTTCATGAATATTTCTACGCAAAATTACGATTAAGTGAGCGCAATACAAAATAAACTCGTCTATTTTTATTGCCGATGAACAATTTAGACCAAAAAAGCGATACAACACAACCAGAGGTGCCGGGCATCACTGCTCGGCACCTCCTCAATAGTACTCTAATGTATCTACAATTACTTAATCACCTTCAATGCTTTGTGGCCCGGAGCCGTCACCACGTAGGCTCCCACCGGCAGGTCGCTGATGGCGACACAGTCGTTACCCACACGCACCACGCGTCCGGCAAGGTCAATCACGGTTATTGAGCCGGAGGCACTAACCTGAGCACCGTCAAAGGCGATGCTCGCGCCGTCCTCAGTGAGTGCGTCAATGCCCGCAAGCAGGTCCGGGTCAATCGGGGTCACAGTGGTCTCGGTGACCGTCAGGTAGTAGTCCTGAGTGCCGTTGACCGGGTAGTCAGGCGTCTGCTTGCCGTTGTTCCAGTTGTTGAAAATCAGGTTGTAGTTACCGCTCTCGGTGTCGAACAAGAACTTCTTGAGCGTGATACCGGCGGCCTTGCGCTGCCCGATGGCTTGGCTACCACCCACGGTGACCTCCTCAACCCAACTCTCGCCGGGCCATGCGCCGAGCAACTCACTGTCGCCCCAAGCGTACAAGCCCAGTGCGTCCCAGCCGGTCTTGTCCTCAACGTAAATATAGTGAGCTGCCGTGGGGATGGGCGGCAGGGCTCCCTCAATCTTGAAGTTGTCAATTGGCGGCAAGGGTGATGTTCCACGCCAGGTACAGGTCACAGCCGGCAGCCATGGTCGTGGGCAACACTGCGGACACCTCAGCCGTCTCACCGGGCACGTCGGCATAACCCGCCGTCTCGCTGTCGGGGTCAAAGTGGGTCAGGAAGTCGCTGCCGGCGCTGGTCCAGTTGCGGCCATCGATACTGTAGTACAGCTGCACGTCAAAGCCGGCGGCGTTGCTGCCCTTGCGATACTTCTCGACATCGTAACTGACAACGATGTCCTGAATGGGCTTGCGCGAATCCACGTTGAGCAAATGAGCATACACGTTCACGCAACGGGTGGCGTTGGCAACTCCTGTGGTGATGCCGCCAACGGCACGGTCAGTGCCGGCGGTGTTGCCAAAGTTCCACGTGCCGTTCTTGGCATTGGACGGCAGGTTCACGCCACCGCTGTACATTGTGTTGTCATCGGCCTGGTCGTAGCGGCCCAGCACGCGCGGGTTCGCGACCTGCCGGTCAATGCGCCATGCGGTGGGCATCGCCGCCACGCCGGTCTCGCCGCCATCGCCCATCGCGTCGAAGTTCTCGCTGTGCGACAACTTGGCGCTGCTCAACTCAATGGCGGGATAAACCACCATCGTGGTCACAGGCGCGGCGACAGTGATGACCGATGTGCCGGTGAACGAGCCAGAGGTGACAGTCACGGTGAACTCACCCTCGGTGCCATCGCTGGTGAACACGAGGTTGTCGTCCAACGTTCCGCCGCCGCTCACATTGGCGTTAATCTCGCCATTGAGAGGCATGCCGAACTGGTCGACGAGCGTTGCGCTGACGCGCACAGTGCCTGCGGTGTGGACCACCGGATTGGTTGCCAACGCTGTCATGGCACGGCTCGCGTAACCGCGCATCGCCTCAGCGTCACTGCTGCTGAGGTCGGCAGGCGCCCAATTGATGGTGTTGGCATCGACACCGAAGATGGTGCTATACTCCATGCACGCTGCCATGTAGGTCGCCTTCAATGTGGGGTGACGGTCGTCAAGGAACCAGGTCTGGGTGCCTTCGCTGCCCTCGCGGTCATACACGTCTTGATAGGCAAGCCCAACGGGGCACAAAGTCACACCCAGGTCACTGGCGACATCGAGAAAGTTGGTCATGAAAGTGGTGTTGAATGTCGTGTAAGAGCTCCAGTCGCCGCTGTATGCCCAGTTCACCGGCACGATAATCACTGCATTGGGGTTGGGGCAGTATTCGCGGATATAGTCGCGCCAACGCTTCACGTTAGCGCGGAATGTCTCGATGTCGGTGCGGGGCAACGAGCTTTGCTCCTGCAGGATAATGTGGCTCCACGGCTGACTGCGCACCAGCATCTTGGCGCCCGGTGTGCCGTCCTCAGCCATGCCATCACCTTCCTGCCAGTGGGTGTTGAGCGACTTGCCTAGCAGCGTGTGCTTGGTCCACACCGCATCCTTACCCATTGCCGAGGCAATACCGTTAAAGACTGCGTCCTGGTCATTGTAGTATATCAAACTGTTGTTCAACGAGAGGACCTTGACCTGCTCGGGCAGGGTGGGAACCAATAGCGCGGTTGCCGGCTTGACAATGAGGTCGACCGGCTGCGACTCGATTTGGGTGAGCAAGTACTCGCCGGTTACTATATTAAAGGTGACAACATAGGTGCCCGGCGCGGTGCTCACGGTGGTGGTTGTGCCCTTGACGAGCGTGCCGGCAGTGTTATTGCCGGTCAAGTCGGCATCACCCGCACCCCAGGCGCCCGCCATGCCCAGTCGCTGATAAATCATCCAATGGCTATAACCATCGGTTCCCTGCAAGAACGTCACTTGACCCGAGAACACACCGGGAGTCTCGGTCAATGCCAACTCGCCGCTGGCGTCCATATAGTTCCAGCCGTTGTTATCGCCCATCACATACACCGAGGTCAGACCCGTCGCATCCTCGTTGGGCTCCAGCAAGAGCGTTGCGTTGCCGTTCACGATTGTCAGCACGATGCGAGCGCACACAAAGCTGCCCGTGCCGCACGAAATATTGTCATTGGTGCCACTCACGAGGCTATAGGGAGCGCCCATCGTGATGGCAGTGCCATTGCTACCATAGTTGCACGCGCTGCTCCACGACGCGTCGGCGACCTTGAAGTTACCTGTCAACGTCTTGTCATACAGCACATACACGCCGTTGCCCTCGTCGCTAAACTGCCACTCGTCAATAGCATTCCAGCTTGTGACCTCGCCACGCAGATAGATGCCCGAGGCGACAAACGGCTTGCGGTCGGGATCAACCCAACCGGTATAGGTCGTGGGGTCGCTGATGGCGGTCACCTCATCGGCAGTTACACAATAATAATAGTCCTTATCGGCAGTAATCGTGGGTCCTGCCACTTGGTTGCTGGCACCATCACTAAAGGTCAGCGCCACCGATGAACCGTCCTTGTCAATCTCG
>CAMHDX010000135.1 GCA_946183895.1 uncultured Porphyromonadaceae bacterium
TACACAATCTCAAGTCCGAGCGGAAAAGTAGAAATCGAGATTAAGGACAACGCCGCTCCCAGCATCCCCGAGGATGTTGACGGCAATGGCGATGTCAACGTGGGTGATGTCAACATTGTGCTCGGCATCATTATCAACGAGGGCTACGACAGCGCAGCCGATGTCAACGGTGACGGCGCGGTCAACGTGGGTGATGTCAACCAGATTCTCGCCTACATCCTTGCTCACGCATGATGTAGCAACCATAGCTACCTAAAAAAGGGGCGCGCCATCAAGGCGCGCCCCTTTTTTTCAACGCATTCAACGCGGTGGCTACAGCAGGGTGGAGGCGACGCGTGCCGCGTCAAGTGCCCAGGCGATGGTGTACGCCTCGTCGGCGCCCTCGGGCGTGTCAACGAGCTTGAGGCCTTGGGCCTCCGCCTTGAGCATCAGTAGCTCGCCGATGGTGATTTTAGCCTTCAACTTCTTGAGGTAGGCGGTGACGGTGTCGTACTTCAGAGCCAACGCGTTTTGACCGCCATAGGGCAGCTCCAGCCACACGATTTCGCCCTTGTCAACAAGCAACACCCCGAAGACAAGGCCGCGGTCACTGCTTGAGGTGACCCGCACCTGGTGCTGTACGGTAGCCGGGTCGTAGGCGACGCCGGTCTCGTCGTTGACAGTCATGGGGTCCTCCGCGTTCATCCAGCCCACCACCAGGTTGGGGTTGAGCATACCGGTCGAGTAGGCATTGCACGTGAAGACCACGTATTGCGCGCCGGCGGCACGTAGCTCCGGCAGGTTCAGTTCGATGTATTCGGCGGTGCCGACCATGTCCGGAATGTGGCGTATGTCGCCACTGTGCTGCGCTCCGGTTGCCGTCAGCTGGTAGTAGGCGCAGCTCTCCGCTGTGGCATGGGGGTACAAGATAACGGCGCTCAGGTCCATGTCAAGGTGCTGGGCTGGCATGCCTTTGCCCCACTGCATGAATAGCCTCACGGTGTTGCCCTTGACGGCAAAGCGCTGCCCCTGCAGGGCGGCATTGGCATCCTGGATGGTGCTGGAGCGGTCGCCCACCGATAGCGGAATGTTGGTGAGCTCCGGGTCAATGTAGATGGTCTTGCTCGTGGTGGGTGTGGCGGCAAAGCGTGCCTGTGTCACGTCCTCAAAGACGCGTTTCACACCCGCAATCATTTGCTGCCGTTGCTCGTTGGTGGCAAGATAGACCAGAGGGTTGGGATCCAAAACGGCAGGCGTGGATAGCGGCGGCTTGACCACACGCTCAACATTCGGGTCAAAGTAGTAGTCGGCATACTGTCCCAGCGTGAGTAGCAGGCGTGGCGGCAACTGTGAGGCAACGGCGGTGAATGCCTTAAGAGTCTCCTCTGTCCCCGCGTGGAGCATGGTGCTGAACAGTTGGCGCGCCATCACTCCCGGTCGCTGCGACAGCAGGCTCAGGAGCTTTGCTTTGTTGCCGCGATTGCGTGCCGTCTCCACCTCGCCGGCCCACACGGTGTAGCGTTGATTGTAGAAGCAGTCAAGCAGTGCACGGAGCCGCTCAAACCCCTCGCGGCGGGCATACTCCGGCAGGCGCAACGCACGGACGAAGCGTACCCACATCTCGCGATGCGGGTGCATCGCCTCGCATGCGGCTTGCGGCGACATGGTCAACCCATTGAGCCAGCGCGCCACACGGCGGCACCAACTGCGGCTATAGCGCAGCTTCAACTCCCGCTTGCACTGCTCGCGCAGGGTTTCGCTCCGGTCAAGTGCCTCAATGTGATGGCGCCCGGCACGCTCGGCGCGCCGCAGTAGTGTCTTGGGACGAACGATGATGGGCGCGTCGATGTGCAGATACCACAAGAAGCGCAGGATGTCGGTGGGCGAGGTCATCAGTGCTGCCGCCTCGTCTTCCTTGCCGTTGTCAATCAAGGTTTTAGCCACCAGCATCGCAGTCTCCTTGACCGTGATTTTAGCGTCACTTGGCATGGGGCAATTGCGCAGCAACAACTCCAGGCTGTCAACCTGGGTCGCGTCAAGCGCCACCGGCGATGACAACAATGCCAGGTAGTGGTCCGCGATGTCCTTGTCGCGCCACAGTGTGAGTGTCTTGCGCGGCTTGGTGTGGTTGTTGATGACTGTGGTATCAACTGTGAACTGGCGACCGCACAGCGGGCAGCCGTTGTAGCGCTCAATGTCGAACAGCGCGTGCGGAATGAAGTGGCCGCACGGCAGCCGCGAGCCCTCAATGTCGGCTGGCGCGTTGTCGCCATATATTATGTTGATGATGCCTGTGATGAGCAGGTCCATGAAGGTTTGGCCGGTGGGCGTCTGCCAGTCCTTGACCAGCGGCGCCCAGTTGAGGCCGATGCCCATGATGTCGTTGATAACCTTTACAATGTCCACCTTGTCTTGGGCCGACAGGGTGTTGAGCACGTGTAGCAGAGGTTCGCTCACGGCATAGCCCTGAACGGCGAGTTGATGAGTCAACATCAAGGTGGAATAGGTAATCTCGTCGGTGGGTCGCACGCTATCGGGGATGTAGATGGCTCCCATGCGCAGCGACACGCGTATCAATTCGGTATTAATCATAGCGTAAAAATCAATTTATGGCAAAGATAAATAAAAAAAATTAAATTATTTGCCATTGCGCCTGGCATGTACTATCTTTGTAAAAAAAATAATATTTACTCACTATTAAAACTACTTTTTAGAATTATGGCAAAGAAATGGATTTGTACCGTGTGCGGCTATGTGCACGAGGGCGACACGCCACCCGAGCGTTGTCCGCAATGTAAGGTTCCGGCATCGAAGTTCAAAGAGGTGGAGCAGAGTGGCTTGCAATTTGCCTCAGAGCATGAGCTGGGCATCGCCGAGGGCGTTGACGCCGAGATTGTTGACCACCTGCGTGCCCACTTCCAGGGCGAGTGCAGCGAGGTGGGCCAGTACCTGGCAATGTCTCGCCAGGCCGACCGTGAGGGCTATCCCGAGATTGCCGAGGCATTCCGCCGCTACGCCTTTGAGGAGGCCGACCACGCCGCCCGCTACGCCGAGATGCTGGGCGAGGTCGTGTGGGACACCAAGACCAATCTGGAGAAGCGCATGATGGCTGAGAGCGGCGCCTGCGAGGAGAAGACCCGCATCGCCAAGCTTGCCAAGGCCCAGGGTCTGGATGCCATTCATGACAATCTGCATGAGATAGCGCGCGACGAGGCTCGTCATGGCCGTGGCTTTGAGGGCTTGTTCAACCGCTACTTCAAGAAGTGACTTCAAGTTTAACCATCGGCAGGTTGAATGGGCGTCAATCGCCGTCGTTCAACCTGCCTTTATTGTGTCAAAACAAATAGATGAAGGATATAATTTTTGCCACCAACAACGCGCACAAGTTGGAGGAGTTGCGTCAGATTCTTGCGGGCCGGTTCAATGTGTTGAGCCTCGCCGACATCGATTGTCATGAGGACATCCCCGAGACGGCGCCGACCATTGAGGGCAACGCGGTGATGAAGGCGCAGTGGATTCACGAGCATTACGGCGTGGACTGCTTCAGCGACGACACTGGTCTGGAGATAGACGCCCTGGGCGGCGAGCCGGGTGTGCACAGCGCGCGCTACGCGACCGACGGCCACGACAACATCGCCAACATCAACAAGGTGCTGACCAAGATGGCTGGCGTCACTGACCGCACGGCGCGTTTCCGCACGGTGATTGCCCTGATCATGGACGGCGAGTTGCACACCTTCAAGGGCGAGGTTGAGGGGCGCATCCTCACCGAGCGTCATGGCGAGGGCGGCTTTGGCTACGACAGCATTTTCCAGCCTGTTGAGGGCGACGGGCGCACCTTTGGCGAAATGTCGGCTCAGGAGAAGAACGCCATCAGTCATCGCGGTCGTGCGGTGGCGCGGTTGGCTGAGTTCCTCTCGTCGCGCTGACAATGCCGGCAGCAATGGCGGTGGGGGTAGCCTCATCTAAATCTGCCCAATAATCAATGAGTCACAGGTCGAGTGGCTCATTTTTTTTGACAGTTTTCCAAAATTGTGTTACCTTTGTCGGAATATGGATAACCATGTCCCCGTTGTCGTGGGCATATAAAGATTTATCGACATGATTGATTACAATAAACGCATCTTCGGGTTGCTCTCGCTGCGGGAGTTGCTTGCCACGGTTGGAGTGGTAGCATTGTTTGCCGTCATCTCGTGGGCATTCTTCATGCCCAACGACCTGCAGGGCGACGTGCTCGCGCAGCACGATGTGATGCAGGGCATCGCTAATGGCCAGGAGGGCTTGGTCTACTGGCAACAGACGGGCGAAATCACGCGCTGGACCGACGCGCTATTCGGCGGTATGCCCACATTCCAGATACGCCCCACCTACGAGTCGTCGAGTTGGGTGTCGTGGGTCGGGACGCTGTTGACACTTGGTTTCCCGGCGCCGGTAAGCTATTTGTTCCTGCTCATGCTGGGTTTCTACCTGTTGATGCGGTCACTGCGCTGCGAGTGGCATCTTGCCGCCATCGGTGCGGTGGCATACGCCTTCTCGACCTATTTTGTCATCCTGATAGGCGCAGGCCACATCTGGAAGTTGCTTACCCTGTGTTATATACCGCCCACACTTGCCGGCATCGTGTGGGCTTACCGCGGGCGCTTGCTGTGGGGTAG
>CAMHDX010000136.1 GCA_946183895.1 uncultured Porphyromonadaceae bacterium
TGAGTGCTGCCACCATCTCATCGAAGATTGTCATCGTTCTATCAGCTTTAATAATTCGTCAGTAATTTTAATTTATTGACGAATTATTGATTAATAACTGCTCAATTCTTTCTCGCCTATTTTTGCGACCGGCATAGCGCAACAACTTATTTTTATTGACCACATACTGCGCGCAGGCATTAGTGAATATATGCTCAATCTCATGACCTTGAAATACCATGAACTCTTTGTCGCATGCGAGGTCAACAAGGAGTTTTTCAAGCGTAGGGACCCGTAAATCGCCTATTTTTGACACAGGCGAATCTGTTACGAGTTTTCTCACCAATATATAGCCGTCATAAGATGCGATTCCGTCAAACATTCTCTTGGTCGTCAATACTCGTTCATTAGTTTCTCGCAGATTTTCGTACACCGCTTCAACTGCATCACGGTCGACATCAACCACACATAGGTTGAAGTTGATGAGGTGTTGCGAAAGCGCGTTGATGGGCAACAAGTCCCATACACATATATCAATGTACGGGAATTGTGAGGACAATTCTTTGAATATGTGCTCCATTTGCGATGTTACATCAATGTCGAACTCGGTTTTAGCTGTGCGTTGATACACGCCACGCCCAACACGTTTGATTTCGCCGCCTATGGCAAGTTGCCTTATGCGTGAATAGACTGTCTGTTTGGGCAATCCCGGCATCATTTCAAAGAAGTCTGCCGTTGCCAGTGTTTGTCCCATATGTGCTAAGTTAATGTTTGCAGTTCTCATCTTCGTCCGTTTTAGACTGCAAAGGTAATAAATAATTCGTCAGTATTTTTAATTTATTGACGAATTATTTATTGAGAGCATGGAATCCCCCCGTGTGCGGGTATCGGGTCGATACCCGCACACGGGGAATTTTAGGGTAATTAGAGGGGTTATTGGCCTATCTCGACGTGGGTGTTGCCCAGCACGTCGGCATTGTTGCCGCCGCCGAAGACGTTGCCGGTGATGTTGGCACTCTTGCCCGAGGTGCCAACCTTTACCACCGGATTGCCGTGAACCTGCGCCGCGTTGCCGCCGCCGAACACCGTGCCGACCTCGCCCAGCGGACGAGCCACACGGTTGGCGGGAGCGTCATCAGGGTCGGTGGTGGTGTAGCCCGCGTCCATGTTGATGTCGACAATCGGGTTGCCGGTGACAACAGCCGTCACACCATAGCCGCCACCATAGACGGTGCCAATCGAGGTGCACGAGCGGATGTTGACAAACGGGCCGTCGCCACTCTCGTCAATCGACGTGTAGGGCGCCTGGTCGCCGCCGCCGTACAGCTCGTCAATGATGATGGGCTTGCAGCCCTTCTCCTCCACGTTGACCGTAATCGAGCCATGGATCACACCACTGGTCTTGTTGCCGCCGAACACCTTGTTGATGCGCCCGCTGTTGATGTCAAGCACCACGTCGTTGAAGACGTCAGCCTGCTTGGCACCGCCGTACAGGGCACGCAACGGCGAATCCACACAACTCACGACAAGGCGTGCCGTGCCGTCCATCGTTGCCTTGTTGCCGCAGGAGAACACCTCGCCCACGTCGAGCACACAATGCTCGGTATCCTCGTCGCCGAGTGTCACCAGTGCTTCGCCGATGATGTTACCGCGGGTATTGGAGCCGCCGAACACGTGGTACACAGTGCCGCCCTTGATGGTCGCGAACGTGTTGCCGGGGCCATAGGTGCCGGTTGAATGGTCCGTGGCATACGCCGCCGCGTCGAGTATACCGACATCGGCGCCGGGCTTCGACAGATTGGCACCATTGCCACCGCCAAACACGTAGCCTATCTCGTAGGCACCCTTGATTTCGACCTCACACTGGTTGACCGGCGCCGCGTTGCCGCCGCCGTACACATACCCGATGCTCGCCTCGCCGCAACCGTCAACCTCGACCTTGCAGATGTTGACATCGTCATTAGCGGGGTTGTAAGCCGCCTCATTGCCGCCACCGTAAGCCGCCGCGAGCTCATAGGGATGCTCGTCCTCGTTATCGCCGTCGGCGAGTTTGGCGGGTTTCTCGGCTGTGGGGTCGGCATAGTTGACAGTGCGCAGCACCTTGACGAGCACATTGCCGGTGGGCGTGCCGTTCTGGTTGTTGCAGCCGAACACACTACCGCCGATGGCGCTACCGTTGACCAGCACCGTGACATCGCCGCCCACCAGGGCATAGACCTCCTCGACATTCTCCGCCGCCTTGCGGCCCAGACCGCCGCCATAGACGTTGCCAAAGACCTTGCCGCCAAGCATGTTGACGGTGGTGGTGTTGCCGGCGGTGACGTTGGTGTTGGCAAACGCGCCGCCGCCGTAGAGGTCGCGGGCGACATTGCCGCTTGTCATGGCCACGGTGACGCTGCCCGACACATCAGCCACATTGCCGCCGCCATAGACGTTGAGCAGCGAACTGCCCGTTGCCGCCGCGGCGATCGTCACCTCGGTGTCGCCGTTGACAGCCGAGGCGTCACCGCCGCCGAACACGCCGCCGGTGGCGCTGCCGTTGATCACGCCGGCGACGGTGGTCGTGCCGGCGATGGTGAGCGACGCGCTGCCCTCCACCTGTCCCAGGGTGGTCAGGTCGGCGGTGGTATAGATCAGATGGTTCGACTCGTCAAACTCGTTGCCCGCGGTCACGCTGGCCACCTGGTGCCAGGTGTAAAGCGTGGGCTCGGGCATCACACCCTGGACGTACACACCCGACTGGCCGTTGTAGTACGGCTCGGGATTCATGCCCTGGATGGGATAGACCTCGACCGTCGGAATCGTCGCCGAGAAACCGGCGCCGAAGACGCTGCCCGCCACGGTGCAGTCGGTGAGCGTCGAGGTCACGCTGCCGTGCACCTTGCCCAGGTTGCCGCCGCCGTAGAAGTTGCCGCGGATGTTGCAGTCGGTCAGCGAGGAGGTCACATTGTAGGTGGTGGCGAGCGAGAGCGACGCGTAGTTGACGTAGAAACGTCCCACGGTGTTATCGTTGGTGAAGCCCGTCAGGGTGAGGTGCTCGTACTCATAGTTCACCGCGATGCCTGCGTTCTGAGCGCTGTACTGGCGGTTGTAGTGAGTCGTGACCCATTCGTTGAACGGATACTGTGTATGGTCAACAAGGTCTTTGTAGTTCACGCGGTTGAACGACGAGCCACCGTATCCGGCACCGAAGTAACGACCGAAGTCGCAGTCGGTGGCCGTGGTCTCGACAGTCTTGCCGGAGGTCATGTCGCCGAACTTGGGACCACCGCAATAGGTGTTGACCTTTGTGTCGGAAATAATGACATCGATATTGCCGGTGATTGGCTTGGCGGCGTTCACGCCACCGCCGTAGAAGTTGTTGATGTCGGCATGGTCGATGAACCACGACACATTGCCATTGACCTGCTCCATGCCGGCACCGGCGACATCACCGAAGCGACCGCCGGTGATGTAGCACTCGGCATTGTCGGCTACCACAGTGGCTTTGGGCTGGAACATGCCCGTGAGATAGAACTCGTCATAGTCACCGCCGCAGACGCTGATGGGGATGTGCGGCGTGAACGTGGTGTAGTTCTTGTTGGCGTGGCGGCCGTTGTTGAACATCTTGAACCAGGCGTTGCTGCCGATGCGGATGTACTGCGTCTTCTGCGAGTTAACGAACATGGCCGAGACAAACTGGTCGAACACACCACCTTCGAGGATGAGCGGCGATTCGGTGTGGTTCGGGCAGTCATACTCAAACTGTCCGAAGTAGAACAGGCAGGTGTTGGTGATCTCAAACCATCCTCTGGGCTGGAAAATACCCACGTTCGGCATACGGATACTGCCGGCGATCTTGTGGGCCATACCGGTGCCGATGATGTTGAGGAAGTCGAAACGGATCGGGCACACTTCCTGACGGGAGGCATGCTGGTAGATGAACGAGTTGTCGGGCTCGTTGTCGTTGTCCAGGTCGGCCGACAGGATCGTGAACGGACCGGTGAGATAGTTTTTCGGAGTGGGAGAGTGGGCGCCGTTGAACATGTGGAAGTTGCCCACAAGGACGATGGCGTTGTCAAACACCGTCGTCGATGCGCTTGCCGACAGGGCCGCCAAGGCGTTGGGCATCGTGGTGTAGACGCGCTGCCAACTGCCGTTGATGCTCACCTGCGTGTTGTTGGTATAACGCGTGCCCATCTTCGTGACATTTGTCGGAGACCAGTCGCTGGCGTTCTCGGTGTAGGTCACATCCCAGTTGGGGTCGCTCAGATAGACGCATTTGGCCCAATACGGCTCGATGGTGATGGCGGTGACGCTGTCGGGCACATCATAGTAGGCACCCTGTGCGAAGACACGTTCGCTAACGGAATAGAGGTCTTTGTCGGTGCACTTGCGGTCGGCGAAGTTGTATGCCGGCGCGTCGGTACCCGTGCTGTACGATGTCGGACTGGAGACGCCGCCGGTGATGCTGACGATTTTCCATCCCGTTACCACCTTGTTGCCGTTGTAGTTGCCTTTGCCAATCTCGTTGTAGTAAGGCAACTGCACCTTGTGGTAGTTGAAGTTGTAGTTATCCGGATCTTGGTCGGTGATGGTGAGCGTTAGGCTCGAGCGCACGATGCGGGCCGTGGTAGGT
>CAMHDX010000137.1 GCA_946183895.1 uncultured Porphyromonadaceae bacterium
GACGCAGATTCACACTCTAACCGATTTGGACAAGTTCAGCAAGGCGGTGCGTAACTATGGCGGCACCGGTTGCCATGCACTGTTTGTAACCTATTGGACCATGACACCCGAGGCTGCCGAGAAGTGTCGTGACAATGGCATCATTCCGTTTAGTTTCAAAGATACGCTTGATGCATGGCGAGACCATAACCAAAGTGGTTATGTCAACTACGATGATGTGATAGCAAGAGCATTGTACCGGCTGCTTGAAGAGAGGTTAGTAGCCATCAACATGAGGTGATATGAACGACCATAAACTCTTTATCAACTTCAGCAACCATCCGTCAAGCGGGTGGAGCAAGGAGCAGATGGCGCATGCCACTCGTTGCGGTGATGTGGTGGACTTGCCGTTTCCGCCGGTTGATCCGCTGATGACGAGTGAGCAGGTGCAGGAGCTCGCCGCCCAATCGGTCAACGCAATCTTGGCTATGGGTAATCCTGCCGTGTTGATGGTGCATGTTATGGGTGAGATGACCCTGGTCTATCATGTGGTAAATGCGTTAAAGACGCGCGGTGTGCGGTGCGTGGCGTCTACAACCGAGCGCATCGTCACCGAGGCAGACGGAATCAAAATGTCCACATTCCGATTTGTCACGTTCCGCGAGTATTAACTTAGAGTAAGTTCCTCTTCCTATATAACAAGGATTAAGACGTAGAAATTCCACCCTGAATGCCGGCCTCCACTTTATAAGTAGACCCCATTCTCCATTAAAACAAGGATTAAGACAGACCTGGCATTGAGTAAGAACTTTCAATTCGAAGATCACAGCCATCTTCCATTAAAACAAGGATTAAGAGTGTCTCATACTTTTTGAACAAGTCCTTAAACCATCTTATCAGACCCAACATCCATTACAATAAGGATTCTTGTTGGCAATATCACGTTTTTTTGTAACTTTGTAACTCAAAAACTCTTAATCAAACAACCTATGGCACGCAAGGTTTTTATCTCATTCTTGGGCGCATCAAATTATGGTGCATGCCACTATTGTATCAACGATTTTGTTTCCGACGAGGTGCGCTTCGTTCAAGAGGCTACGCTTGACTATTTGTGTCAATCAAGCACTTGGACCAAGAAGGATGTTGCCTACATCCTAATGACCAAGGACTCCAAGAAGAAAAACTGGCTGGTTGACGGCCAACGCGCCTTCAAGACCAAGCGTATAATCAAGCAACCGGGCTTGTACGCATGTTTGAGAAAGCGAAACTTCCCCATGGCTATCAAGCCTTGTGTCGGTTTGCCGGATGGCAATACCGAGGACGAGGTGATGACGATTTTCCAAACCGTCTTTGATTTGCTCAAACAAGGGGATGAGCTCTATTTCGACATCACGCATGGTTTCCGTTATCTGCCCATGCTCATCGTCGTGTTGGGCAACTACTCCAAGTTTCTGAAAGATGTAAGTGTCAAGATGATATCATACGGCAACTACGAGGGCCGAGACCGTAAGACCAATCGTGCTCGCATCATGGACCTCACGGTGCTCTCCACACTACAGGATTGGGCCAGTGCCGCCGCAGCATTTATCCGCAATGGCGACGCATCTCTGCTTAAGCGCTTGACCACATCAACCTTAACACCAATCCTCAGAGATCGCACAAGAGATGACTTGCAGTCTGCCCAAACGCTGAATGTGCTTGTTAGGAATTTGGAGATTGCTACCACCGAGATGTTGACTTGTCGAGGACTGAATATTGAAGATGCCAGAACAATCAAGCAGGTCAAAGGGCACTTAAATAGCCTTGAAGAAGTCACGATCAAGCCCCTGAAACCGATTATAGACAGGGTGCGAGATGAGTTTGTCAACTTCAATGAGAATCCCGATGTGCTCAACGGCTTTCATGCAGTTGAATGGTGTATCAATCATGGCTTATACCAGCAAGCAACTACAATACTGCAAGAATCGGTGGTGTCCTTCTTCTGCAATCGCTATAAGGATCTTGTCAGGTGTGACCATCTTGAAGATAGTCGTGAAATCATGACTAAGGTCTTGCGTAGATTTAACCAGCACGACGAGATTATTGTGTTGAATAAGCCGGAGAATATGCCTAAACTCCAGCAAGTCATCGCGGCCTTTGAGCACGATCGTGAGCTCTTCATGGTGAAAGTGCAAGGTGGCAAACGGGAGCATATCAGTGTTATCTATCGAAATTTGTCCGAGCTCAGGAATGACATCAACCACAACGGCATGCGGAACAACCCCTTAAAACCACAGTCAATCAAGATTAAAACCGAAGAATTCTATCACCGCATTGTTGCTTGTTTATCAGCCCAAACTTAAAACTAATGGCCTCCTCTCAAATTACTCTCACTGCGGACCAGCAGCGTGTGCTGACGCACATCCTTGAGTTTGTGCGTTCAAAGAATGATCGTGTATTTATCCTCAAGGGCTATGCCGGCACCGGCAAGACCACACTCATGCGTTTCCTAATCCGCAAGCTGCATGATCGCGGAAAGCCATTCCGGCTATTGGCACCCACAGGTCGTGCGGCAAAGGTGATGTCTAATATCTCCGAAGCCGAGGAGCCTGCCACAACCATTCATTCGCTCATATACACCTTCAAGGGCATGGAAGAGGAGAAGTTACCGCAGGAGGTGCCGCTGATGGACGCAACGGGGCAGCTGCTGTTGAACTTTGAGCCAATCACAATTCAAAACGATCAGCCCACCGTGTACATCATTGATGAGGCTTCGATGATTGCCGACATAGAGTCCAAGGAGGTCACTCAGGCGAAGTTCGGTAGTGGCAAGCTGCTAACAGAGTTACTCGGATACGATCCATGTCGTGGTAGTAAGTTCATCTTTGTGGGAGATCCGTGCCAATTGCCACCGGTGGAGCAGTATTTTTCGCCGGCGCTGGATGCCGACTATTTTAGGCGAAATTTCAATATTGGCGTTCAGGAGGAGCAGTTGACACAAATCATGCGTCAGACTGATGGCAATGACATTGTTCGCGCCAGTAAGAGTATCCGCATTTTGTGGCATGCGGCACCCGAGACCAAGGGTGTGTATGGAAGTAACCAAGTGTGGGGGCATTTACCGTTCTGTCACTATAACAACATACATTTTGTGCCTGGCAAGGGCGACTTGTATTCGCGTTATGTCAACGGCATCAAGCAACATGGCTTCAATCATGCAATATTCATCTGTCGCAGCAACTCGGCTCGCAATAGCCATGCGGCTATCATCCGCCGGATGCTGGGCAAGCCATCGGGCCAGCTCACCGAAGGCGACTTGTTGCTTATTAATCAGAACAATTACCTTACCGGTCTCAGCAATGGAGACATGGTTGAGGTGACACGCGTGACCGACAAGATAGCTACCATGGCGGGGCTGAGTTTCCGCTACATCAAGGTCAAGGACTTAGCCAACAACAAGGCTTACGACACATGGATTATCGAAGACTTGCTTTATCAGTCCCTGCCCAATTTGGGCAAGATGCAGCAGACTGCATTGTTCATCGATTTTATCAACCGGATGGCACAGCAAGGTATCAAAGAAAAGTCCGAAGCCTTTTATCAATGTATGAGAGAGGATCCTTTTATTAACGCCCTGCGCTGCACATTCGGCTATGCCGTAACTTGCAATAAGGCTCAGGGTGGCGAGTGGGACGATGTGTATATCGATATGCCGCGCAACATCACTCTCAATCCCACCAAGTCCGAGTACCAGTGGGTGTATACAGCCATGACGCGTGCTCGCAACCAAGTCTGGCTCGTGACGGACTTCTTCTATAATGGTTAGAAGAATACGGTGCTGCGGGTCTTGAGTATCAAGTCAAAATCAATGTTCTCGCCGATGACCTTCATCGCGCGGATGTAGTCAATGGATAGCGGCACAATAAAGATGCTGTCCTCGTTATCATACATGGCCTGAACCTCAGCCAAGTCATGTTGAATCTGTCGGCATATCTCGGGGCTCGTGTCGGCAAGGAAGATGGAGCGTTGCACGCGATGGCAACCGCTACGCTCCAGATATTTCACCACGGCGCGGCGCACCTTGTTGCTGGCGATGTCGTACATCACAAAGAAGATCATATTGCTTGAGTTTCGTTCTGTCTTGTTAACAAGATCGAGAATGAGGCGCAGGCGCTCATTGAGAGACGGTAGCTCATCAATGTCACCATCACGCTCGGCATTGAGCGTGCGATGCCCGTTGATGCCTGCCTGATGCCGCAGGAAGTAGCGCATGAGCATGTCATGCGCCGTGGGACGCTTGCGAGGCATGATGGTCAGATACTGAAAGTCGCCAGGTAGTCACGCACGAGCTCTCCTATCATGTGACTCAGTTCACGAGAAGTGCCGCGCCGAGTGGACTCGGTAACGCTGAATCCCCTGCGACCGAAGAAGATGTTCAACTCGGCTGACCGTTGATTGCCGACGAGTGCCAGTTGCTTGCCATACTGGATGCTTCGTTCGCCGGTAATCATGATACCGGTCTTCGTGATTAAGTCACGAAGGCTCGTCATGACGTTCTCAATTATTGCTGTCCGATAAAAATTTTCGTGCGCGTATGCGCGCGAGGCAGGTTGA
>CAMHDX010000138.1 GCA_946183895.1 uncultured Porphyromonadaceae bacterium
TGACAACGCCGAGGACTTGAGCAACTGGACTATTTTTGAACCCCGAAACGCATAACCAACATGAAAGGCATTGATAATAAATTTGTTCACTACGGCATACGCAGGGACGACTTGGCGATGATAGCCACACTGTGCGAGCAAGACAGTATTGACTTCGACTGGTTGAGCGAGGAAATATTGAAAGCCTATCACGCCAAGAAAGTTGACACGATAGAGATTAGCGACACCGACACGGAAGAAATCATCCGTGCCGCCATTCAGAAAATCAGACAATAAAACACCACGCTCATGCTAATTCAACGAATCAAAATAAGCAACTACAAGACCTACCTCTCGCTTGACCTTGACCTGACAGTAGATGAAGACCGCCCCATCATCCTCATTGGAGGCTCAAACGGCGGTGGTAAAACCACCCTGTTCGAGGCCATCAGCGGTGCACTATACGGCTTGAAGATTGAGAACAAAGACCACTTCCAGGAACTGCTCAATCAAGGTGCTCTGGGAAAGGTGAAACCCGAGATTTCGCTGCAGGTCACCTTTGTGGGCAAAGTGCTCGGACAGGAGAAGAAATATATCTTGCGCCGTGTATATCAACTCAACCCTGCCGGTCGCCCGCTAGAAAGCGTGTCGCTCAACATGGACGGCAACAACTTCGTCTATGGCACGATGACTCCTGCCAAAGACCGCGCTCGCATGGAGCAGGAAGTGAACAAGATTATCAAGGCCAACCTGCCGCAGGAGTTGAGCAAGTATTTCTTGTTTGATGCCATGCAGAGTAGCGAACTGCTCAAAAAGAACGTGTTCGCGCAAACCATTCGCGACAACTTCGAGAACGTGCTTGGCTTCAAGAAATACCTGCAACTGAGCCGATGCAGTGAGCGCCTGCAGCAGGAGTGGGCGCAGCAACGCCTTGATGCCGAGAAAGAGCAGCAGGAGTACAACGAGCTGTGCGCCCAAAAAGAGGAACTGTCAAAGCAGCTTGCCGACAACGAGGCCGAGCAGGACAAACTTTATAAGTACCTCGCGAGCGTAGAGGAAGAATACCAACGCGCCAAAGTGGGAGTGCAGGAAACCGCCAACCTCAACAAGCGCATTCAGGATCTGCAGAACAAGATTGACGACATCCTCAAACGAGTGGTCACATATACCGACGACCTCAAGAACTTCATTGAAAATATTGAAGTCAACTTGTTCCTGCCCAAACTCGCGGCAAGCCTCTCGCAAGAAATCAACAACATCCTGCATGAGAAAGAAAGACTGCAGAAAGAAAGCACCGGTGCCTACTCGCTCGAAACATTGCGCGACGTGACCGAGAAAATCATCACCTACCTCAAGGACTTGTCGCTATGCGCACAAGAAGTGGATGAGGAGAACGTGGTGGCGCACATGGTGGCATTGCAGGAAAGCACCAACAAGCCCGACCCATTCGCCTATCTTGACGACAGTGAAGTGGCCGCCCTGCGCAACCTTGTGACCGGAGCAGGCAGCAATCAGTTCATCGGGCTTGACCGCCAGCGCCAAGAACTGGAATTGCAGCTCGGCCTCATTGACAACCACCGCGCACAGCTGCAAACCTACCAACAGATGCAGACCGGCGGCAACGAAGTGCTGATTCAAAACTACGAGACATCGCAACGCAAGATTGAGACACTCAAAACGCAAGCCGGGAACATCGGTGCAGAGATCAAGCGTCTGGAACGGCGCATACATCAATACGACATACAGATTCAGCAAGAACCCGACATCAAGTTTGACACACTCGTTAAGCTGCGTCCATTCTTTGACAAGGTCGCCGACAACCTGCTGCGCAAGAAGAAAAAACAGATTGAGACCGAAATGCAGCAACAGCTCAACAAGCTGCTCGTGTCCTACAAGGATCACATCGGCCGCGTGGAGTTGAGCGACAGTATGGAGAACTACAACATCACGCTCTATCACACTGCAGGCAATCCCATTTCGCTCAATCAGCTCAACGCCGCCTCAAAGCAGATTTTCATTCAGGTGCTGCTCAAAGTGCTCCGCAACCTGGGCGACTACAATCCGCCCGTGATGATTGACACCGTGATGGGGGTGCTCGACGAGGAGAGCCGCGACGCGCTCATGGAGGAATACTTCCCCCAACTCGCCGAGCAGACCATCTTGCTATGCACCACCAGCGAAATCCGCAAGGACAGCGACTATGTGAAGCTCGAACCGTTCATCTCCAAGACCTACACGCTGCACCGCGATGTGGAGCAGCAGTGCACGACGGTTGGAGAGGGCTATTTTGGTATTCAACTTAACTAGTGACACGCCATGACCATTGAATTTTCAAATACTCGCCAAATGGACGGTTTGCTCGACGCAATCAGTCCGGTAAAAGAACTTATCGAGAACAAGATAAACCTGACCCGCATTGTAGGCAAGGAGAAACGAGTGATACTCACCCAAAACAAGGTGATGCGCATTTGCTTTATCGTCGGCCTAAGTCTTGCCGACAAACGCACCGAGCAAGACTTCCAGGACATAAAGCTATCAGCGACCGCACAGCGCATCGTGCCGAGTTTCTTCACGATGAACAATCTCTCGACACTATATTCCGCTTTGCTGAAATTGCGCTATGCCCATCTGGATATTGATTGGACGCAGAACGCCACACTGTCGCGTATCATCGCAAGCGAAATGTTGCGAGGCAAAGACTTCTTGATGCAAGAGAACAATCTCGACTCATTCCTTTTTGCAGCAAGCGGACGCTCAAAAGTCTCGACCGACATTCCCGCCCTCAACCTGCTTATAGGCAACTATGGCGACGCGGAAATGGAAGCCACGCTCGACATCAATAGCCGTTCAATCACCAATGCGCAAATTATCATTGCAGGAGCGACAGGCAGCGGCAAGACCAACTTACTTGCTGTGCTCATGCAGCAGTTCCGCGCATTGTCGAGCGAATCACCATACCCCGTGAATTTCTTGCTCTTTGACTACAAAGGCGAGTTCAGCGACATCCAGAACAACCACTGGCTGACGCACTTCGACGTTGACCGCACAGCTATTCTCGACCCAATCGAGCAACCGCTGCCGTTCACTCCGTTCAAGGACTTCACGGGGCGCAACATCAACGAGGTGAACCTCTATTCAACCGAAATGGCAAGTGCACTGGCGGCACTTGATAGGGTGAGCGCAAGTGCCAACATGACCAACCGACTGAGCGAGGCCATTGTTGACGCTTATAAATCGACCGACGGCGCACCCATCTCGTTTGAACTGATGTTGCAGCAGTACCGGTCGAAGATGAAAGACCCCGACAAGGACGACACCATTTCGTCGGTGTTGAAGCAACTTGTTCGAGCCAATATCTTTGAAGCCGAAGATAAGGCTGACCTCATCAGCGACTGCTACATAGTGAAGATGGACGGATATCCCAAGGACGGCCCAATCGCCAAAGCGATTGTGTACTTCCTTGTGTCGAAGCTCAACAATATTTACGAATTGCTCGACAAGCAGGCCGTCAACGATGAATATGTGCAAATTCGCCACTTTACCATCATCGACGAGGCGCACTATATGCTCGACTTCGACAACCGCCCGTTGCGCAACCTCATCGCCGTGGGTCGCAACAAGGGATTGAGCATTATTCTGGCAACGCAAAATATGGCAAACTTCAAGAGTAAACACTTTGACTTCTATGCCAACGCTCAATACCCACTTATTATGAAGCAGCAGACCATCGACGACCGAGTAATCCGCGACCTGTACGGCGTGAGTGGCAGCGAACTGCAAGACATACGCACCGCTATCGCCGGGCTTCAAAAAGGCGAACTGATTATCAAAGACCAGATGGCTTTTGCCCTCGGCATGGGTAACAAGTACAAGAAAATCAACGTAACACACTTGATATAATACTTATCTATAATAACCTATTTCAAAACGCAAGATCGTCAACTTGTCAAATCCTTTCCCATCTAACATTATAATTCGATAGATATGGCCGACAACAAAGTTCTCCATTGGCTCAAACGCCTCTTTTCAGCTACATCATTGGGTGTTATTCTTGCTGCTGTGACTTTGTATTATACTTATAATGGTTATATTGACAGCACTTCAGGCGAACTATCAATACAGGTAAACCAAGAAGTAATTCCTTTACCTGCAACAGAATCTGGGATAACGAGAATAGCTGAATTATGTTTGGTTAATGATTCGACGTTCAATCTCAATAGCAAAGCAAAAATGCCCGAGTTGAAAAATCTATCATCAAGAGCTATTAATAATCTCAATTACGAAATTCTTATATTACCTAATAAAGATGTAGATTTTCAATTGGGTGACGAATTTGAAAGCGCCAACAAGAAAGTGAACTGTAAATTTGAAAAATTAAAAGCTTTTCAAACTGTAAGTGGCCCTATTCAGCGCTTGTCTTTTTCAGCTAGACAATTATGCATTCAGTTTAACTATAATATAGCTTTTGATGGGGTTAAAGAACCAATAAAATTTCCCTACTACCTTTATTTTTATAATTTACGTGACAAAGATTTATCACAAGAAAACTATCTCTTTCTAAGAAATAGTTTTCTCAAGA
>CAMHDX010000139.1 GCA_946183895.1 uncultured Porphyromonadaceae bacterium
ACGAAGTGCTCACCGCCCACCGCCGGCACCCAGTCGGGCCAGGTCCACGACGCGAGCGGAAAGTACAGCATGTCCACCACGCGGCCGTAGAACCACGGTGCGTAGCCGCCCGCCGCGGGCATGAACTCGGCGATGTGGGTGTAGGTCGACTCGTCGAACATCACGCCGTAGCTGATGCAGTCAATCACGTTGCCCAGCGCGCCGGCGGTGATGCCGGCGATGCACGCCACGTAACCGCGCGGCACGGTCGCCGCGTGGCGCAGCCGATACAAGTAGTAGACAAACGCCACCACGGCGATGATGCGAAACCACGTCAAGAACAGCTTGCCGCCCAGCTCCCAGCCGAACGCCATGCCGTTGTTCTCGATGAACTGGATCTTGAACCACGAGAAGACCTCAACGCTCTCGCCGTAGTAGAAGTGCGTCTTGACCCACAGCTTGACCGCCTGGTCCAGCACGATGACCACACCGATGATGAGCGACGCCAGCGCGCCGTTCGACAGCCTGAACTTGTTCATTGCCTGCGGTGTCGACATCAACGGCGGCGTTGACGTTCCTCAATCTCCTTGCCCTCAATCGAGAGGGTGGCGTGGGGCACGGCGCGCAAGCGTCCCTTGGGTATCAGCTTGCCGGTGATGCGGCACACGCCGTAGGTCTTGTTCTCAATGCGCACCAGCGCACCCTTGAGCTTCTTGATGAACGCCTGCTGGCGCTGCACCTGCAGGGCGGCGTCTTCCTTCTCGCGTGTGTTGGCGCCCTCCTCCAGCATCTTGAAGGTCGGGTTGCTGTCGTCGATGCGCAGTTTCTCGGCATAGTGGTCAAGCAATGCCTGTGCCTCTTCGAGCTGCTTGAGTATCAACTGCTTGAACTCTTGCAGCTCCTCGTCGGAATATCTTACTTGTTCTGCCATGGTAGTATGATGTGTATTGTTTAATGTGTATTGTTTAATGATCAAAGTTCATTAACCCTTAAACCCCGTTCAGGCTCATTGGCCTGAACGGGTCATGACGACCGGCAGCTTCCAGTCGTTCATGTCGAGCACTGCGGCGCCGGCATCTTTGGCGCTCACTGTGCCCACCGTGATTGAGGTGGCGAGCACCTGACCGGCTATCATCTCGCCGTACTGCTCGATGACGTCGTTGATGCGCTCGTCGGCGTTGAGCACAAGCTCTATCTTGTCGGTAATCTCCAGATTGGTGGACTTGCGCAGGTTCTGGATGCGGTTGACCAGCTCGCGGGCTATGCCCTCGCGCTTGAGCTCGTCGGTGACGGTGATGTCAAGCGCTACGGTGAGGTTGCCATCGGTGCTGACAAGCCAGCCGGGGATGTCCTCGCTGTACACGTCAACGTCGACAATGTCCACAGTCACGCTCTCGCCCGCCACGGTCAGCGTCACGCTGCCGGTGCGCTCGAGCGTCGCGATGTCGCTCTGCTCCATCGTGGTCAGCGCCGCCGCCACGCCCTTCATCAGCTTGCCGAACTTGGGGCCCAGCTTCTTGAAGTCGGGCTTGACGCGCTTGACCAGCACGCCGCTGTCGCCGTCAACCAGTGTGACCTGCTTGACGTTGACCTCGGTCTTGACCAGCTCGGCAATCGCCTCAAGGCGTGTGCGCTGCTCGTCGGACATCACGGGCACCATGATGGCGTGCAGCGGTTGGCGCACCTTCAGGTTGCTCTTGCGGCGCAGTGCCAGCACCATCGACGTGAGTGACTGCGCCATGTCCATGCGCGCCTCGAGCTCGGCGTCGATGAGCGCGGTGTCTGCCTCGGGATACTTAGCCAGGTGCACCGAGTGGCGCATGTCGCGATTGAGGTCGCGGTAGAGCATGTCGGCGTAGAACGGCGAGATCGGGGCGATGAGCAGTGCCACCTTGACCAGACACTCGTGCAGGGTGAGGTAGGCGGCGCGCTTGTCGTCGTTCATCTCGCCCGCCCAGTAGCGGCGGCGGTTCAGGCGCACGTACCAGTTGCTCAGGTGGTCGCCCACAAACTCGCTGATGGCGCGTGCCGCGCGCGTGGTCTCGTAGTTGTCAAGGTCGTTGCGCACCTCGACAATCAGGCTATTGAGTTTGCTGATTATCCAGCGGTCAATCTCGGGTCGCTCGGCCACGGGCACGTTGGCGCCGTCGGGCTCGAAGCCGTCGACGTTGGCGTACAGCGTGAAGAACGAGTAGGTGTTTTGCAGCGTGCCGAAGAACTTGTTAATCACCTCGTTCACGCCCAGGTCGTCGTACTTGAGGTTCTCCCAGGGCACGGTGTTGCTAACCATGTACCAGCGCAGCGGGTCGATGCCGTGCTTGTCGATCGCCTCGAACGGGTCGACCGAGTTGCCCTTGCGCTTGCTCATCTTTTCGCCGTTGCGGTCCAGCACCAGTCCGTTGGAGATCACGCTGCGGAAGGCGATGCTGTCGCTCACCATCGTGGCGATTGCGTGCAGGGTGAAGAACCACCCGCGCGTCTGGTCCACGCCCTCGGCGATGAAGTCGGCGAAGAAGGTGCCGCGGTCCACGGCATCGGCGTTCTCAAACGGGTAGTGCAACTGGGCGTAGGGCATCGCGCCGCTGTCAAACCACACGTCAATCAGGTCGGTCTCGCGGTGCATGGGCTTGCCGCTGTCGCTCACGAGCACGATGTCGTCGACATAGGGACGGTGCAGGTCAATGCGGTCGTAGTTGGCGTCGCTATAGTCGCCGGGCACGAAGCCGCGGTCGCGATAGGGATTGCTGCTCATCACGCCGGCCTCCACTGCCTTGTCGATCTCGGCATACAACTCGGCTATCGAGCCGATGCACTTCAACTCGTCGTCCTCGCTGCGCCAGATGGGCAACGGCGTGCCCCAGTAGCGGCTGCGGCTCAAGTTCCAGTCGTTGAGGTTCTCCAACCATTTGCCAAATCGGCCCGTGCCGGTGTGCTCGGGCTTCCAGCGGATGCTGCGGTTGAGCTCGACCATGCGGTCACGGCATGCCGTGCTGCGAATGAACCAGCTGTCAAGCGGGTAGTACAAGATGGGCTTGTCGGTGCGCCAGCAGTGCGGATAGTTGTGGATGTGCTTCTCGAGGCGGAACGCGGTGCCGGCTTGCTTCATGCGGATGCAGATGTAGATGTTCAGGTCTTCGTCCTCGTTCGCTGCTTTCTCGTTGTACACGTTGTTGACGGTGTACTTGGGGTCGTAGGCGTTCTTGACGTAGCGGCCGGCATACTCGCCGTAGAGCTCCATGTTGACAAAGCGCGACAGGAAGTCGGGGTCGATGTCCTCCTCCTTGAAGTACTTGCCGGTGAAGTCGACCATGGGGCGGGTCTCGCCGCGGCGGTTCACGATGAACAGCGCGGGCACGCCGGCGGCGCGAGCCACTGCGGCGTCATCGGCGCCGAACGTGGGCGCGATGTGCACGATGCCGGTACCGTCGTCGGTGGTGACGTAGTCGCCCGGAATCACGCGGAACGCGCGGTCCTCACGCGAGACGATGCTGCCGTCGTCAAGCTTCTCGACCGGCTTGACCCACGGAAACAGCTGCTCGTAGCGCAGCCCCAGCATGTCGGCGCCGGTGAAGCGCGCCACCACGCGCCACGGCATCAACTTGCCGCCACCGCTGTACTCCAGCGGCTGCTTGTCGCCACCTGCCTTGAAGTAGGAGGCGACAAGCGCCTCGGCGATGATGTAGGTGGCGGGAGCGCCGGTGTAGGGGTTGAAGCTCTCCACCGCCACATAGTCAATCTTGGGACCGACGCACAGCGCGGTGTTGCTCGGCAGGGTCCACGGCGTGGTGGTCCATGCCAGCACCTTGATGTCCTTGAAGCGTGGCTCGGCGGCGGCGAGAATCTGCTTGACAACGGGGTGCTCGTCGGCAATTACGCTGAACTGGGCAGTCGCCGTCTGGTCCTTGACATCGCGATAGCAGCCGGGCATGTTCAGCTCGTGCGAACTCAGACCCGTGCCGGCAGCCGGCGAATAGGGCTGAATGGTGTAGCCCTTGTAGAGCAGGCCCTTGTCGAACAGCTGCTTGAGCAACCACCACAGGGTCTCGATGTAGCTGTTCTTGTAGGTGATATATGGGTTGTCGAGGTCGACCCAGTAGCCCATACGGCGGGTCAACTCGGTCCACTCGTTGGTATACTTCATCACGGCGCGGCGGCATGCGGCGTTGTAGTCGTCAACGCTGATGGTGCGGCCAATGTCCTCCTTGGTGATGCCCAACTCCTTCTCTACGCCCAGCTCCACGGGCAGGCCGTGGGTGTCCCAGCCCGCCTTGCGGCGCACCTGGTAGCCGAGCATAGTCTTGTAGCGGCAAATTACGTCCTTGATCGTGCGACCCATCACATGATGGATGCCGGGCTGGCCGTTGGCACTGGGAGGACCCTCGTAGAACACAAACGACGGCGCGCCCTCGCGCTCGGCGATGCTGCGTGCGAACACGTCCTCATCGTCCCACCATCGCAACACCTCGGCGCCCACCTCGGGCATCGACCAATTCTTGCGCTCGTTGAATTTTTTCATCTATATCGGTTTTTTCGTTATTTTGTTAGTAATCAAAGGATTGCGCCGCGAGCCACAG
>CAMHDX010000140.1 GCA_946183895.1 uncultured Porphyromonadaceae bacterium
ACCGACAGGCGAATCACGCACGCGTAGCTCTTGGTGATGTAGCTCACAAGAACAAACACACCCAAGACAATCACAGCATTGCCCAACAGGTGAGTGACACTAACCACTTGCTTGTGGATGAACACATCCAGAATGACAGTGAGCATAAAGCTCACGAGCACAATTAATGTGTCAATGAGCAAGATGAGCCACCTGGGCGTGGTGTGTAGTTTGAACATGCGCACCAGTCGCAGGCTGAAGATATTGTGTAACAGGTTGTCAACCATTGAACCTCGATATTAGATGTAAAAAGCGTGCAAAGTTACTAAAAAGATTTCTAAACACGCTAATACATTGTGAATAAAAATCACTTTCGGTCCAGAGCGCGCCAGCAATAGGCAATATAGGCTATTACAAACGGCACCAGCAGGCTGACCCAGCTCATCACCGTGAGCGTGAACCGGCTGCTACTGCTATTGGTCAAGGTCAGCGACGATGCCACGTCGAGGGTCGACGGATAATAGGCAGTGCCGCCGTAGCCCAACAGTGAGAACAACGCCAGCACCACCGCGATGGTGCCGCCGCCCGCCGCCCAGATGCCGCGTCGCGAGCCTCGCAGCAGCGCGCCCGCGATGCCGACGAGCACCGCCACCACGCCAGCCACCAGCAGGATAGCCACCCACCAGTGCGCCAGCAGGTTGTCAAGGTATAGGTGAGGCACGCGTGTCAGGGTGCCGTCAACATCGGCAACACCCTCGCTCGTCAGCAGCAACGCCGCCACGACCAGGAACACCACGACAAACGCCGGCGCGTTCCACCATAGCCGTCGCCGCGCCCATGCCACAAACTCCTCGTTGTCGTTGTCATTAATCAGGTAGAGCAAGCCCAGAGTGCGCGCCAGTAGCAGTATCATCACTCCGAACAGCACGTTCTTGTAGCACAAGAATGCCTCCAGACCATGTAGCGGTCCCCATGACGAAATCACCGGATTGCCCGGGTCGAGCAGGTGGGAGTGCTCAACGCGGAACTCCGCGCCGAAGAACATTCCCGCCACGGCGACACCGAGCAGCAACGGGCCCGCCATGCCGTTGATGAGCAACAACACGTCGTAGAACCGCGTGCCGTACACATTGCCGCTCTTGGTGCGGTACTCGTAGCTCACCGCCTGACTCACAAAGCTGAACAGAATCATCATCCACAGCCAGTAGGCGCCGCCAAAGCTCGTGCTGTAGAACAGCGGGAACGAGGCGAAGAACGCGCCGCCAAATGTAACTAGGGTGGTGAAGGTCAACTCCCACTTCTTGCCCAGCGACGCCGTGATGAGGTCTCGATGCTCATCGCCCGCCTGGAGCATGAACGACTGTCCGCCCTGCACAAACAGCAGGAACACTAATGCCGAAGCAAGTACACTGATGATTAGCCACCAGTAGCATTGTAGTAACTCGTAGGTTTCCATAGTCGGGCAGTGTTTAATCGTTAGACTTCTCGAGGTCGGTGAGCGACTTGCGGCTTATCTGGCTCATGATGATGCCCACATCGGCGATGAGCAGAGCCGTGAAGACCACCGCGAATATCCAGAATGTGGTTTGCACGTACGACGCGCTCAGGTCGCTCACGGCAACGTGGTTGGGCATCAAGTCTTGAATGGTCCACGGCTGGCGCCCCACCTCAGCCACAATCCAGCCCGCGGCGCTGCAAATGTAGGTGAGCGGCACGGTGATGATGGCGAGCAGGTACCACAACCGCTTGAGCAGCGGCCCACGCTCACTGAGCAGTCTTGGCTTCCATGTCAGGAGCACCCACAATGCCATGAACAGCACCAGGTAACCGCCAATAGTGACCATGATGTGGAAAGTGTAGAATGTCAACGGCACGTTGGGCACGGCATCCTCGGGCTTGTCCAGATAGCCGTAGCCAAAGTACTTGAAGTCGGCGTTAATGGCCCGCGACAGGCTGTCGACGAGCGCGCTGTCGCCGGCTTGCGTCGCCTCGTTGTGACGCGCGATCATGGCGCGAACCGCCTTGCCGCGCTCAATGCGCTCGGCATAGCTCACATTGTTCACCGTGTCGCCATTGCTATCGATGGAGCGGCCGTCGATGATGTCGTTGATGCCCGCGACAAAGGCGTTGGGGTCGTGATGAGCCAGCAGCGACAAGCCGTAGGGCAGCGAGATGTCAAACAGGAACGGGTCCTCGTCGTTGTCAACCTCCTTGTCGGGGTTCATGATGCCGAAGGCGACGATGCTCTGCCCGGTGCTGCCGCGGTACAGGCCCTCCATTGCCGCCAACTTCATGGGCTGGTACTTGGTCACAGTCACCGCGCTGGTGTCGCCGGTGATGCTCGTGACGATGATGCCCACGAGCCCGAACCATGCGCCCACCTTGATGCTGCGCCACGCGTGCTCAACGTTGCGGCCCTTGAGCAGCAGCCACGCGCTCACACCGATGACAAACGCGGCGCCCAGCGCCCACGCGCTCGTGACGGTGTGCAGCACCTTAGTCACCGCCATGGGCGATAAGGCGACCGCCCAGAAGTCGGTCATCTCGTTGCGCATCGTCGCCGCATTGAACTCGCAGCCGGTGGGGTACTGCATCCACGCGTTGGCTACAAGTATCCACAGTGCCGACAGCGACGCGCCCAGCGCCGTGAGCCACGTGCTGAGCAGGTGAAACCGCGGGCTAACCTTCTTCCAGCCGAAGAACATCACCGCGATGAACGTGCTTTCCATGAAGAACGCCAAGATGCCCTCCACAGCCAGCGGCGCGCCGAAGATGTCGCCCACAAACCAGCTGTAGTTCGACCAGTTGGTGCCGAACTCAAACTCCAGAATGATGCCAGTGGCGACGCCGATGGCAAAGTTGACGCCGAACAGCGTCATCCAGAACTTGGTGGTCGCTAACCACCGCTCGTCGCGCGTGCGGTAGTAAATCGTTTCCATGATGGCTATTATCACGCCCAAACCCAGGGTCAAGGGCACGAACAGCCAGTGATAGATTGCCGTGAGCGCGAATTGTGCCCGCGCCCAGTCAACCATTGTAATCATGTCGTTCATTGTGTATTAGTTTTGTGGGGTTTATCAATTAATATGGCAGTCGGGGCTACCGGTCATGCCCGTCAAGCAGCTCGTGGCGCACATAGTCCGCCTTGGCTTGGTCGTTGTCGCATCGCGTGGCGAGGAAGTCCGGAAAGAACAGCACCTTGATGATCGCGAAAAACACAATCAGCTTGATGGCGATTATCAGCCACAGGGTGCGCCCCACAGTCATCGACCGGAAGCCGTCGACATACAGGTGCCACACCTTGTGCCAGAAGCCGTGCCTGTCACTCATTGTCGTGCTCGCTTGCCATCTGGGCGGCTCTGCTGTTCTCCAGCAGTTGAATGTTCAACTCAATGAGCGACGTGCGGGGGGCTGCTGCCAGCTTGTCCTTGACCAGCGCTGCCACGTTGAGGCCCAGCTCATAGAATATGCCCGACAGTGCCGGTGTCGTGAGCAGGTAGTCGTAGCGCCCTTGCGGTTCGCCCTCGACCATGCGTGCATGCGCCACAAGCTCGCCTGCCATCCACACCTCCTCGTCGCTGTTGTAGTCGCTGCGGAACACGTCAATGCCCTCGGGCACCACTTGCACCGCCAGGTGCTTGTCGCCCACCTTGATGGAGCCGTTGGGCGTGTCGTACATCAGGTCGAAGGTGTACGGCTCGGGCTTGTCGCTGCCGGGCAGCTGCACCTTGCCGTCGGGCGTGAAGACGTAGCGCTCGCCCGCCTCGGTCTGATAGGTGCCCGCCCACACGTTGTTGATAATCCGTGTATTAAAGTCCAGCAGGTCCAGCGCCGCGTCATTGATGCCTTGTAGCACATCAATGGGGTTGCCCACCGAGTCGCGCGCCACAAGCAGCTCGTAGCCGCCCACGCGCTGATGCTTCACCTCGCTGTTCACCGTGGCGAACATCGAGTAGTCGTCTATCCCCCACTCGGTGACGGGCTTGACAACCAGGGTGGTGTCGCTCGTGAGCAGCATGTACACGATGGCACCGCCCTCGTGCAGGTTGCCGCCCTCGAACACAATCGTGTCGCCCGAGCGACGTGCCGTGTAGCAGTTGCTACCGTCGGTCCACAGGGAGCCATCGTCCACCGCCGCGCTCAATAGCGTGTCGGGGGCGACCTCGGCTGTTTGTTCGCCGGTACCCTTGGTGCCGGTGCACGCCATGACCACCAGAGCCATGGCGAGTAATGAAATTGTTTTATTCATGGGTATATCGTTTTGTTTAGTTTTCAGCAACAGGTTCGACGCCGTAGTAGACAAATTGCAGCATGGGCGGCGCGTACTCCAGGATGTAGTTGATGTGGCATGCATCGCCGTATTGCTGGGTGAACAGCATCGGCCCGTTGGGCGAGTTGAACATCGCTACCACTACGGGTATCGAGTAGTAGCCGTAGTCAAACACGCTCCACACGTGCATCGGCTTGCCGTCATCGGTCAAGTCGCCGTTGTAGTGCAAGGTGGCATAGTCGTCGCGGGTGAGCACGAGGTCGCCGTTCACCACCACGGTGCTGACAAGGGCG
>CAMHDX010000141.1 GCA_946183895.1 uncultured Porphyromonadaceae bacterium
TCGCCGGGCGAGTATCGCCCGCGGTGTAATAACCTGCAAAGTTACGATTAACCGCGCAAAATTGAAAATATCGCCGCAACTTTTCTGCGTTTTTCACTTTTCGGGTTCCCGATGGAGGATGGCCGCGCCTGCCGTGGGCAGCGGCAATACCGCTGCATGGACCAACAAAGCCGCCCGCGGTTGTCGCCCATGGACCGGTGCCGCCCGCGGTTGTGGGCCATGGCTAGGTGGCAGGCGGTTGCCGGCGAGAGCCCTCTACGGGCTGCTCGCAGACCGTGTGTCGGTCCATGCAACTGCACTGCAGTTGCCACGTGGCGCAGTGGCCCTCAGTAGAGCCAGCGGGCGAGGGTGGCGCTGCCGCGGCCGCCGGTGGCGACGCGGCGGAATAGCCAGCGCGTGGCGGGTGCCACCCACCAGCGCCACAGCAGGCTGTCGCCGTAGGTGTCGCGCAGTGCGGCGTATGCCCGCGAGCACAACGGTCGCGCCAGGTCGCTGCGCCCCTCCAGCTCGTATTGTCCCGCGAGGGTCATGCGCTTGAACTCCAGCAGCCGCAACAGGCGGGTGCGGGTGGCGGCGTCGAGCTTGGCATCGAGCATTACGTGCAGGCGAGCGATGTCGATGACGTGCTCCCACGTGCCGTGCTTGCTGTAGAAGTTAGTGCCCGTGATGCTTGCCGCGCCGCTGTCGTGCACGGTGACACGCGTCTTGTTCATGTACGCCACTCGCGGCCTTGCCAGCAGCAGGCGTATGCCCAGCTCCCAGTCGTTCCACACCGGCACATTGATGTTCCAGCCGTCGGTCGCGGCAAAGAACTCGCGGCGCACGGCATAGCGCTGTGTGGCGAGTTGCGAGTTGAGAATCTGGTATGGTAGTAGCTCAAGCGCGTCCTTGGCGCGGTGGAACGGCAGTGACGACTTGGAGCCGTCGCGGCGGCGCAGGGTGGCGCGCGTCGAGACGATGTCCACGTCGCCGCCATGCCGGGTGATCACGTCGGCATAGTCGCTCAGGAGACGGCGGTGCATCTCGTCGTCGCTGTCGAAGAACACGAGCCAGTCGCCCGTGGCGAGCTCGGCGCCGCGGTTGCGCGGTGCCCCTGCCATGTGGTGCGGCGCGCTGTCGACGATGATGTCCAGGTCGGTGGCGCGGTGCCGCGCCGCCCACTGCTCGAGCACGCGGCGCGTGTCATCGGTGCTGTCGTTGTCCACCAGCACCACCTGCAGCGGTCGCCATGACTGCGCGGCGACGCTTGCCAGGGTGCGCTCGACCACGTCGGCGCGGTTATAGACCGGAATGATGACCGAGAACAGCATCAGCGTTGCAGCGACTTGATGGCGCGACCGATGTTGTCGGCGATGTCGCTGGCGGTGAGGCCGTGCTGGCCATGCTCCTCGGCGGCGATGTCGCCGGCAAGCCCGTGGATGTAGACTGCCAGCACGACAGCGGTGTCGGGCGCGTAGCCCTGCGCCAGGAAGCCCGCGATGATGCCCGTGAGCACATCGCCGCTACCGGCGGTCGCCATGCCCGGGTTGCCGCTGCCGTTGATGTAGATCTTGCCGTTGGGGCGCACGACCATGGTGTTGTAGCCCTTCAGGACGATGGTCACGTCGTGGCGGTGTGCCGCCTCGATGGCTTTCTTGAGGCGGTCCTCGTGGGTGACGGTGTGGCCGAATAGGCGGTCAAACTCGTTGGTGCTGGGCGTGAGAATCGAGCCCTTGGGCATGCACTTGAGCAACTGCGGGCGCTTGGCGATGCAGTTGAGGGCGTCGGCGTCAAGCACCAGCTTGTGGTGGCAGTGCTTGATGAACTGCTCGATGGCGTCGAGGGTCTCGATGGTAGAGTTGAGACCCGGTCCGATGGCGATGGCGTTGTACTTGCGTTTGAGCTCAATGGAGGTGCACACCAGTTTGTCGTTGTCGGGCTCGACGAGCGCCTCGGGCACCGAGGTCTGCAGGATTTCGTAGCCGCACAGCGGGGCGTGCACCATCACCAGTCCGGCGCCGGCGCGCATGGCAGCCTTGGTGGCAAGCACCGCGGCGCCCATCATGCCGTAGCTACCGGCGACCAGGTACACCGTGCCGTAGTCATACTTGCCCGTGAACGGGTCGCGTAGCTCGAAGTGCCGTGCCGCGTCGCGCCGCTCGATAAAGAAGAAGTCACTCTGCTGCTCCGCCATCGCCTCCTTGTTCATCTCGAGGTCCAGCATGACCACTTCGCCGATGAGCTCGGCGTTCTCGGCAAACATGAATGCAAGGCGCTTGAACTGGTAGCACAGCGTGAGGTTGGCGTGGATGATGTGGCGGTGCTCGTTGCCCATGTTCCACTCGCCGAACAGTCCGCTGGGCACGTCGAGTGAGACGACGAACGCGTGGCTGTCGTTGATGAGCTGGACCAGCGCCTTGTAGCCGCCGGCGAGCGGTGCGGTCAGTCCCGAGCCGAACAAGCCGTCGATGACCAGGTCGTCGGCGGTGAGCTCGGGCGGCATAAAGGTCTTTTCGATCTCGATGAACGACGCGTTCTCGTACTGGAGCAGGCGCTCGCGGTTGACCGAGCACGGCGCGCTCAGGTGGGTGTTGCGCGTGTTGAACAAGTAGGTGACAGGGCGATAGCCCTGCTCGAGCAGCAGGCGCGACACGGCGAGGGCGTCGGCGCCATTGTTGCCGGGACCGGCGAACACATAGATGCTCTTGGACGGGCGCCACCGCGCGATAATCTCGCTCACGGCGGCGGATGCCTCGCGCTCGACCAGGTCGAGGGTGCTGATGCCCTCCGCCTCAATGGTTTTTTCTCCGATGCGGCGAATGGCTTCGGTTGTATATAGCTTCATTGTTGAAAATAAGATTTTTAGGGATTTTAGGTGCCTGAGTGGCTGCCGAGCCGTCTTGGCGCGGCGCAACAAGCTTACAAAGTTAATGCTTTTTCCCGGCATTGCGAAGCGCAAAGCGAAAAAAAAGAAAAAAACAATTATTTCGGGGTATGAATATTGTAAAAGCTAAACTAAATTCTTAATTTTGCGTTTTCTTATTCTAAACACAGTCATGGCAGAGGTTACATTCAACGGGCTCACCTTCGAGCCGTACATTACCAGAGAGCAAATCGCTGAGCAAATCAAGCGCGTGGCGCAGGAGATCAAGAACGACCTGCGCGGTGAGGAAAAGCCCATCTTTGTGGGTGTGCTCACGGGGTCATTCATGTTTGCCTCGGACTTGTATCGCGAGATTGACATCTACGATAGCGAGATAGCGTTTATACGCTTCAAGAGTTACGAGGGAATGCAGAGTTCGGGCGTCATCAAGGAGGTGATGGGTCTGGACGAGGACATCAAGGGTCGCACGGTCATCATCATTGAGGACATTGTGGACACCGGCATCACCGCGGCGCGCCTGCGTGCCCGCCTGGAGGCGTTGGGTCCCAAGCAGGTCAAGATGGCGTCATTGCTGTTCAAGCCCGAGAGCCTGCAGGAGGGCAATCCGCCCGAGTATGTGTGCTTCTCCATTCCGTCGCGTTTTATACTGGGTTACGGCCTGGACCTGGACGGCGTGGCGCGTAACCTGCCTGAGATCTACGTCCTCAAGGACAAGTGATACTCAATTAGCTCACAACTTAAAATACCTTAAAAACGATGTTGAACATAGTAATCTTTGGCGCTCCGGGTTCTGGCAAGGGGACTCAGAGTGACATACTCATTGAGAACTACGGGTTGTACCACATCAGCACCGGCGATGTGTTGCGCGACAACATACGTCGCGGCACCGCCCTGGGCGCGACCGCCAAGGGCTATATGGATGCCGGTCGTCTCATCCCCGACGAGTTGATGATTGACATCCTCGCCGATGTGCTTGACGCCAACCGCGATGCCGCCGCCAAGGGCGTGATTTTTGACGGATTTCCGCGCACCATCGCCCAGGCCGAGGCATTGGAGCGTATGCTCGCCGAGCGCGGCACGGCAGTGACCACCGTCATTGGACTGGAGGTGGAGGAGCAGGAGCTCATCGAGCGCATCCTCAATCGCGGTCGCTTGACCGGTCGCAGTGACGACACCCTCGAAACGGCCCGCAAGCGCTTGGAGGTGTATCACAACCAGACCTCGCCGCTACGCGACTACTACAAGGAGCGCGGCCTGTATCACGGCATTGAGGGCACCGGCGGTATCGATGCCGTTGCGGCACGCATTGCCGAGCACATCGATGCTCTCTAAGGCGCTCTACATCTTCAATCCCGATTGCGACCTCGCGTTGGCTCACGAGGAGGCTTGTCGTCGTCGCGGATTGCCCCATGCGGTGTATACCCCCAAACCACGAGCGCGTCAGTTGGCTGACGCGCTCGCTTTGCTGCCCGCCTGGTATGCCGAGGCGGGCAGCCGTGTGCTGGTGCCCCGCGGCACCGACCTGGCCGCCGCGCAGCGCTGGCTCGACGATCACTCCCTCGAGGTGGAGGCGGTGGACCACATTCCCGCCGACACGATACGGGTGGTGCCGTGGGGCTGGAGCAACACATTGTGCTCAAGGCTGGTGGCACAGGGCTGTCCGCCGGCGTT
>CAMHDX010000142.1 GCA_946183895.1 uncultured Porphyromonadaceae bacterium
TTGGAGTGCTCGTCGACCCCGTGCGCCGCACCATCACCGACTGGAAGTTACAGAGATTTACAGAATAAGTTACAGCGGTTTACAGAATAAGGCCGACATTGCGAATTGTGCGAATAGGGGCGCTGAAGCGCCCGCGCGAATTATGCGAATTGAGTAGTCCGAATGAAGACTAATTATTGCGAATTAAAACGAATTAAATCTACAAAGATTTACAGAGATAATTCGGTTTCCACAATGAGAACACAATCTATTATAAACTATAAACAATAACAATAATTATGAGAAAACTATTAGCGTTATTCATTGCGGCGACAATCGCGATTGTCGCTTGTGCTACAAGCTATGTCGAAGTGACCGGCACCAACGTGCGCCTGCGCCTGGAGCCCAACTTGTCGGGTGCTATCTACAAAGATAGCAAGGGCGCTCCCATCTACCCCGCCAAGGGCGAGAAACTCGAATGCCTGGGAGAGAGCGGCGACTTCTACAAAGTATCCTTCAAGGGCAAGCAACTGTACATCAGCAAGCAATTCAGCCGCGTGGCTCAGCCGGCTGCAAAGGGCGATTTCAAAAAGCCCGCTGCCGCTGAGAAGGTGAAGACCTCACCCCTGCCCGAGGGCAAGCCCACCAAGGCCGACCGCAAGCAAGCCCCCAAAGCCACTTCCAAAGCCACCCCCAAGGCAGTGGTAGTGACAGGAAAAGATGTACGCCTACGCGCCACCGCATCGCTCAAAGGCGCCATCATCAAGGATGCCAAGGGCAACAATCTGCACCCCGACAAGGGTCAGCGCCTGGTGTGCACCGGCGAGAGCGGCGACTTCTACAAGGTGGTCTTTAACGGCATCACTGCTTACATCAGCAAGCAATACACTCAGCCTGTCGAATAACGACACCGGTTCTACCAGATGACGATAGAGGGCGCGAAGCATTTGCCGCGCCCTCTATCGTTTTCACTTGTTGCGGGGATGATGTTGCAGAATCTCATCGCGCAGGCGCGAGCGGTCCAGGTGCAGATAGACCTCGGTGGTGGTGAGGCTCTCATGGCCCAGCATCTGCTGGATGGCGCGCAAGTTGGCTCCACCTTCAAGCAGATGAGTGGCGAAGCTGTGGCGAAGCGTGTGCGGACTCACCGGCTTGCGGATGCCAGCCAGCTCACACAACTGCTTGATGAAGATAAACACCATTTGCCGCGTTAGCGGTGCACCGCGACGATTCAGGAACAAGGTGTTGCCGGCACCGCGCGCCACCACCTGATGACTGCGCACCTGCTCAATGTAGCGGTCAACCCACTCGATGGTATAAGCCGAGATGGGCACAAGACGCTGTTTGTCGCCCTTGCCATGCTTGACAATAACAAATTCCTCGTCACGGACGATATCGGTGAGCTGCAGGGCAATCAATTCGCTCACACGCAGTCCGCAACCATATGCCACCTCTATCATGGCACGATTGCGCACCCCCTCGGGCTTGCTCATGTCAATGCTTGCCACCATCGCGTCAATCTCAGCCACAGTGAGCACCTGCGGCAAGTGGCGCCCCAGGCGTGGCGCGTCAAGGTTCACCGTCGGGTCGGCCTGGGCTTCAATCAATCCGTCGATGCGCATAAACTTATAGAATGCCTTGATGCCCGAGATGATGCGAGCCGTTGAACGCGGACCGATGCCCACATCGTGCAGGGTGCACACAAACTGCTCAATGTCGGCAGGCGTTGCCTGTTGAGCCCTAATGCCCGCGTCGGCCATGTAGTGGAGCAACTTGCTCACATCAGCCTCGTAGCTCACCAACGTGTTGTCAGACAACACCCGCTCCACCTTGAGGTAGGCGAGAAAACGCCTCATCAGGCGCTCATCATCCATCAGAACCATAAGGAGAACTCCTCGCGCTGGAGTTTGCGGCGAGCCACTATAACACCCAGGTTATCGTTAGTGAATAGTTGACCGTGCGAGCCATACTCGCGGCAGACGTCCCACAAGGCGCGCATCGCCTCGCTGCGGCTCAAGTTGCGCATCACAATGATTGCCTCGCGGTCAATCAGCTCACGCACCTTGTCGGTCATCACCCTCAAGTCGTCGTCCTCAGGCAAGTCGTTGATGAGCACAAAGGGCTCATCGCCATCAAGCGCTGCGTCATAGTCATTGAGTGCGACCGCCAGGTCATTGTAAGCCTCGACACGCTCAAGAAACGGTTGCAGCACCCGTCCCACCACCGGATATCGGTCAAGGTGCGGCTCGTAGAGCCACACGCGGCTATTGGAGTTGACAACCATCATGCACGCGCTACTTACACCATAACTCGTGCCCACTTGCAGGATTGAGCGCGGATTGAAGTAATTAGCCAAGCGGAACAGCATCTTGGCATTCTTCGCCGAAATCACGCGCGGGTGATTCCAAAAGCCGGTGCGCACAGCATCAACAACGGCTTGCCTCAAGCCGTCAATATAGGCATAGGCATAATAGGGCAAGCGCTCGCACAACACGTCGAGCACAAACCTGAACGCGAACGGGCTGTGAATGCCGAACCCGTGGCTGCGCCTGAAGCGGCTCCACGCCGTTCTATATCGCTTGATGACCCCCATGCGCGCACTGGTCAACGTCGCCTCATCGCCACCCACACCGACTGGTTGAGCGCAGCGAGTAGCAACAAGAAGATTACAATAATAGCCGTCGTGGCGATATTAGTAGTCATGCCCACCTCAGGCGGGTCAAACTTCATCACAATCGTGTGGTCGCCGGCAGGCACCTCCATGGCGCGCAACACATAGTTGACGCGCGACAGCGTGGCTGGCTTGTCATCAATCGTGACAGTCCAGCCCCACGGGAAGTACACCTCGCTGAAGACCGCCACGCCGCCCTCGGCGCTATGTGCGCGATAGGTGACACGATTGGGCGCATAGGTAGTCAGGCGTATCGTGTCGCCGGGCGACTTGTCACGGGCAGCCGCAGCCAACTGCGCGAATGCCGTGTCGGTGACAGCCACATGCGCCACGTCAAGGCTGTCAAGCGCGCTCATCTCGGCTCGCGCCCCAGTCACCACAGCAACCGAATCAACCCACCACGCATTGCCCAGCGCGTGCTCGTTGACCTGCATCGCATCGTCGCCCAGCACCAGATACTTGGCGTTGAGCATGTCAAGCACCCGCGTGTTGCCCTTGACAATCTGATGCTCAATCAAGTCGTTGTAGCGCGTCAACTTGGCGGCGTGATAACCACCGATGGTCTTGTGGAAGTAGCTGGGCATAGCTTCGGCAAAGTGCTGGTAGTCCATCACGCGGTAATGTGTCGTGGTGTCCTTGAGGATTTGAGTGTCGACCGGACGCGGGTCAAACTGCTGCCGTTGGGTGACAGCGGGCACAAAGGTGTCCTCGTTGACATAGCGGTGACACACACTGTACATGTCAAACAGCGTCAACACGCCCATCGCCAGCACTACGTATCGTGCACGCAGGCGCCCCAGGGCGTAAGCCACCAACGGAATCGAGGCAATGACGAGGAACAGGAGGCTGCGCTTGGCATCGCCGTAGACCAGCAAGCCGCGCGCGGTTTCGATGGCGGCCGCCGCCTGAGGATACTGCTGCAACTGCGGGCCCAGCTGCTCCCACTCCTGAGTGGTCCACGCACCCATCACACCGGGCGACAACGTCACCACGGCACACACCAGCGCCATGAGGCCAAAGCACGCCACAGCCACGCGAGCCACGGTCCACTTGCCCCACACCACGCGGCCCGAGGCACGCACCAACTCACGCAGGGCAAGCAGAGCCAATGCCGGAATCGCCATCTCGGCGATAACCAGCGCGCTGGCGGGTGTCCTGAACTTGTTGTACATCGGGAAGTGGTCAATCAGGAAGCCGGTCAGCCACATGGCGTTGTGTCCCCAGCTGAGCAACACACTCACCACCGTGGCGACCACCAGAGCCCACTTGAGGGGACCGCGCACCACAATCACGCCGGTCAGGAACAACGCGAGCACAATCGCGCCCACGTACACCGGACCATTGGTCATGGGCTGGTCGCCAAAGTACTGCGGGAACTGCGAGAGCACCTGCATCTCCTGCGCGCCGACGCTCTCGCCCACTCCATTCACCTCGTCGAGCGTGAGCATGTCATTAGTGCCGCGATAGGGGCGAATGGTAGCGCCGCCCTTGGCATTGGGTATCAACAACGTCATCGTCTCGTCGATGCCGTAACTCCATGCGGTGATGTAATCCTTGTCCAGACCGCCGGTCGACACGGTGTCGGCGGTCAACTCGCTGTGCCCGCCACGAATGGTCTCGGGCGTGTAACGCGCGGTCATGTATAGGCTTGGCAAATTGGCGGCCACGGCAAGGCAAGCGGCTAACGCGAGCATCGCGGTGCTCTTGCACCACATCAACACGCGGTGCTTCTTGATGGCGATCACAAGGAATGCTACAGCGAGAGCCACGACCAGCACCATCGAGTAGTAAGTCATCTGCACATGATTGCTCAGCAGCTGCATCGTCGCCATGAGCGCCGCC
>CAMHDX010000143.1 GCA_946183895.1 uncultured Porphyromonadaceae bacterium
GCTCACGGCCAGGGAACACTTCACTGAAGGCAACTTCACGCGCATAAGGATAGGATAAAGCTTCCAGGTCACTCTTGATGTAGCCCGGAGCGTACGATGAGTTGCGCTGGGTGAACAAGCGGTCAATGTAGTACCATGCCAGCAGCGAACGGTTTTTGCCGTAGTCAATGTTGTTGCTCAAACCGGCCTCGGGGAATAGTGCGCCCGACGAGCTGTCGTAGGGCGTTGAGGCGAGGAACCACGCGTAGGGTGAGCGCAGGTCAATGCCGCTCTGTGTGCTCTCAAAGTCGTCAATGTAGCTGCTGCCGCGGTTGCTGCCCGAGCGGGCCCGGTGAGGTATCAACTGGGCAAACTCGCCCTTGAACGTCAAGGTGCTGGGCGCGGTGGCATTGACTGTCGGTATCTTGTTGAGCAGGTTGGTGAGCCACATGAACTTGGTATTATAACTCATGTTGACGCCCCAGATGGTGTTGTTGACCAGCTCGTTGCCGATGCTGACCTTCTCGGTCAGCGCTTTTTCGCCGTAGTGCATCAAGGTACCGCCAATGTGGAAGTTCTTGTTGAACGCGTAGTCCAGGTCCAGGCCCAGCAGGGTCTTGCGCTGCATCGAGAAGGTGCTCTGGTTCTCAAGCGTCACGCTCACCGGTGTGCCGGCGTCGATGATGCTCTGGTTGGTGATTGTCACCTGACCCATGTTGTAGTCGACGGTGTAGTCGCTGTTCTCGGTGAGGGTGACACCGCCGGCGGTCACGACCACCGACCCGCGAGGCACATTCATCGCGTTGAGCTTGATGGTGTTGCCGCTACTTGCCTGATACTCGCCTTGCAGCACAAACTTGTTCTTGTACTGGTACTGCCGCGCAACCGTGAGCGTGCTGTCATATAGCTCCTCGAACACATAGTTGTCGGCAATGGCATCGTTGCCTATCTTGCCACGCAGGTGCGAACCGAAGGGCTCCACCACGGGGAAGATGACCTTGCCCGTCGAGGAGTTGACAGTGTAGTTCTCAATATAGTCAAAGCGGCCGTCGATGTTGTTCTCGCCGTTGGCGTCAAGGCGGTCAAGGTTCATCACCTGCAGCAACGGGGTGCCGCTGATGGCGCCTGCCGGAATGTAGGTCAGCTCGGTGCCGGTGGTGTCGCTCAGGTACTTGATGTTGAGCTTGAAGTTGTTCTTTTGAATCTGGTAGGCGCCCAGCGAGTAGATGTTCTTCATCATCAGGTCCCATGCCGGCAAGCGGGGTGACACGGTCGTGCCCTTGAGCATCTTGACGTACAGTGCCTGGTCGGTGCTCGTGATGTCGCCCGAGAATTCGCCCACCTTGTAGGTGTTGCCGTTGTAGGTGTACTCATAGGCGACGGCGAGAATCTCGTCGGCGCTAAGCGCTTGCTTGAGCTGGATGTAGCCCAGCGATGCGTTGAGCGTGTACTCCGAGCTGTTGAGGATGCGCGCGCTCTCTACCTTCTCGTAGTCGCGACCGCCCTCAAATCCGTAGGCCTCCAATGGTGCCAGCGCGGTAGCCACCTGGCTGATGTAGCGCGCGTCGGGGTAGGTCGACTTGACCTCGTTCAGTAGTGAGTTGGATGTGTTGGTCGGGTTGGCATCGCCGCCGTTGTACCAGTGGCTGCACGCCAGGTGCGAGGCATCGGCCTCGCCGATGTCCATGAAGGCGATCAGGTTGCGACTCTCGCTATAGTTGCTGCGCTTGTTGGTAATCCACACCTCAATGCGCTTGATGCTCACGCCGCTAGTCACCAGCGGCAGGTGCGAACACCACTGGTCGTAGTTGTCGCGGAAGAAGTGCGAGAGAAAGTAGTTGCGGTTTTGGTCATACTTGTCGGCGGTAACGTAGAATTCGGTGGTCTGGGCGCCGCCCTTGGTGTTGACCGTCTGGCTCTCGCTGTTTTGTTGCGACACCAGCGCGGTGGCGGTTAACTTGCCGAACTGCAGCTTGGTCTTGATGCCGAACAGTGCCGCGCTACCGCGAATGAGCGACGAGCCGGTGGTCATGCTCACATTACCCGCCTCGATGTTCTTGATGATCTCATCCTCCTTGCCCTCGTACGCCAGCTTGAGGTTCTTGTTGTCAAACTCGAACGTGGCGTTGGTGTTGTAACTCATATTGAACCGCATCTTGTCGCCCACGCTGGCGGTGACATTGGCCTGAATCTTCTGGTCGAAGTCAAAGTAGGTCTTGCGGCGTGCGGCGACACTCAGGGCGGGGTTGTTGGTCTTGTTGCTCTTGACCCCCATGTTGATCACGACCGAGCCCTTGGTCTTGAGTTGCACACCACCGGGACCGAAGATGTTGTCCAACGGACCTAACCCGAACTGCATGTCCAGGAAGTTGAACGGGCTCTTCTTTTGCTCCTCGGCACTCTCGGAGTTCTTTTGGCGATAATACTCAAGCATGGACTGGCGCACCGCCATGTTGTTGTACTCGTTGGCGCTGAGGATGAACGGCGTGACGATGTCTTTGTCGCCCAGCTTGGTGTGAATGATGTAGCAGCCGGTATTGTAGTCGTACTCCGCCTCGGTGGTGATGTTGGACGGTGTCTTCAGGTCGATGCTATACTCGGGCTGCGAGGTGATGTCCTCGTAGGTGCCCGGCACGGTGGGGGTGACCTTGAACGGCAGGTCGATGCTGTCGGTACCGGCGCGCTGGCCCCGCTGCTGCGTGGTGGGCCGCACCGGTGGCGGTGGCGGCGGCGCGAGGGTGCTGGTCACATATTGCGCAAACACGTCGCCCACTGCCCAGGTGAGCAGCAGCAACATGATGAAAATCAATATGTCACGTCGTTTCTTCACTTCATTGACTTGAGGGCCTGCTTGATGGCTTGCTCTACCGTGACGGCGGGCGATGCCTCAATCACGGCCTTGAGGGCCTTGTAAGCCTGTTGCTGGGTAAATCCCAACATAATCAACGCCGCGAGGGCCTCGTCCATCACCTGACCGGCATGAGCCGCTCCCTCGCCGCCCGCGTTACTGATATTTAACGTAGAGGACGCGCTATTTATTTTATCCTTGAGGTCAACAATGATGCGTTGGGCGGTCTTGCCGCCCACGCCCTTGACGCCCTTGAGCAGCGTGACATCGTCGCCGGCAATGGCCTGCTCCAGCTGGTCGGGCTTGAGGGTGGACAGAATGGCGCGCGCCGTGCCCGGCCCCACGCCGCTCACACTGATGAGCAACTCGTGCATCTCGCGCTCGCGCTTGCTGGCAAAGCCGTTCAGGTCGTGGGTGTCCTCGCGTATCACTTCGCTCACCCACAACTTGACCACCTCGCCCGCCTTGACGGTGAGCAGGCGGTCGTAGGTCACCAGGGTGATGTTCATCATGTAGCCGATGCCGTGGTTGTCAATCACGACCGCGGTGGGGGTCAGTTCGGCTATCGTGCCGGTGATATAGTCTATCATGCGTTGTTCTATTGTTAAACAGTAGTGTATTACAAGCGTTCAACTTGCTTGACGCCCTTGAGCGACAGCAACTTCTTGATCAAGATGTCCAGTGATTCCAGCGAGCTCACACCCAGGGTCAGCACGCCCTCGAACATGCCGTCGTTGCTCTGGATGGACACGCCGTGCAGCGCCGTGTCGCCGTTCTTGTTGATCATGCTGGTGATGGTGGACACGATGCCGATGTCATCGCGGCCAATCACCTTGAGCGACACCGCGAACTGCGAGCCGATGGTGCCGCTCCAGCGGCTGCGGATGATGCGGTAGGGGTAGCGTGAGGCGAGGTGACGCAGGTTGTTGCAGTCCTCGCGGTGTATCTTCACGGCACCGTCGCTGCCGATGAAGCCCACTATTTTGTCGCCCATGATGGGATTGCAGCACTTTGACAACTTGTAGTTGAGCCCCTTCACGCCGCTGCCAATCACCAGCACGTCGCTTGACGTTGTCGGCTCGTCGGGCATCGTGCGTAGCACAAAGTCCTGCGCCGTGCCGTGCAGCACAGCGGTGTCGGTGGGCTCGTTTTGTCGCTCCACCTGTTGCTCGTAAGCCTCAATGATGGTGTTGATGTCGAGGCGCTCGTCGTGGATGGCGACGTAGAAGTCGGTCGTCTGCTTGAAGCCCATGCGCTTGATCAAGCGGGCAAGCGTCGCCTCGTCAAGTGTGATCTTGCGGTTGCGGAAGCGCCGCTGCAGGGTCTCCTTGGCTATGCCGGCCTTGCGCACATTGACCTCGTTGATGGCTTGCTTGATCTTGTTGCGCGCCTTGCTCGTGACGACCATGTTGAGCCAGTCGGCACGTGGCGACTGGGTGGCACTGGTGTTGATCTCGACCGTGTCGCCGCTCTTGAGCCGGTAGTTGAGCTTCTGGTTCTTGCCGTCGACCTTGCCGCCCACGCAGCGGCAGCCCAGGTTGCTGTGGATGTGGAACGCGAAGTCCAATATTGTCGCGCCCGACGGCAACCTGAACAGGTCGCCCTTGGGGGTGAACACAAACACTTCTTTCTCGTAGATGTTCATGTTCATCGAGCG
>CAMHDX010000144.1 GCA_946183895.1 uncultured Porphyromonadaceae bacterium
ACGCGGTGGCTCGACGCGGTGGTGCGCGCTCACGGCAAGGTGGCGGGGCGGCTCGCCTACCTGTTTTGTAACGACGAGGACATTCTGGCGGCTAACCGGCAGTTTCTGGGTCACGACTACTATACCGACATCATCACTTGGGACTACTCCAACAGTAAGCGTGTGAGCGGCGACATGATGATTTCGCTAGACACCGTCGCGTCCAACGCGCGGTTGCTCAACGTGGACTACCGCCGCGAGCTCATGCGCGTCATTGTGCATGGCGTGCTCCACTTGTGCGGCATCAACGACAAGGGGCCCGGCGAGCGCGAGGTCATGGAGCGGCATGAGGATGCCGCCCTGGCTATGCTTGAGGCCCTGTAGCCGCCGCGCTACTGCTCCGCGTCGGGCAGGTCGTAGTCGGAGAGGCTGAACCAGGTGGTCAGCGAGTGGGGGTTACAAGGCGGTAATGGACTTGAAGTTTTTCCAGTTCTTGGCTGACTTGTAGGCGTCAACTGCCTCGGCGGGCACGTAGAGCGGCACCTTGTTGTCGTTGACCTTGTCCAACTCGGGGGGCGTGGTGGCATGGATGACGATGCGCGAGAGCTTGCAACTCTCGGTAATCTTTTTGCCGATGTGCGTTATGCCCGCGGGCAGGACCAGCTCGCTCAGCGCTGTGTTGCGAAACGCGTTGTCGCCAATGGTGGTGACGGTGGCGGGAATCTCGAGCGCGACGAGCGACTTGCAGTCGCGAAACGCCTCCTTCTCGATGGTCGTCAACGATTGTGGCAAGTCAATGTGTGCCAAGCGTTTGCAGTTGCGGATAGCCTCCTTGCCCAATACGGTCAAGCCTTGCGGCAGGGTGATGCGCGTAGCCGATTCGCAGTCTTGAAATACCGCCAACGGCAGCTGTGTCACCCCGTCGGGCACGTCAATCGCCGGCAGCGATGTGCACTTGTAGAACGCGTGCTCTCCCAGGGCCCGCAGCCCATAGGGCAATTCAAAGTCAGTGAGGTTGTTGCAGCGTGCGAAGGCATATTCGCCGATGCTCACAACGTCGTCGTGTAGCGAGACTGAGCGCAGCGACGAGCACTCTTCAAACGCGTGAGCCGGCACCACGGTGACGGCGTCCGGCAGGATAAACGCGGCGATGCCGCTGCCTGCAAAGGCGTATGGCTCGATGGTGCGCACACTTGCCGGCAACATGACCCGTTGCACACTGCTACAACCATTGAAGGCGGCACCACTGAGTGTCGTCACGCCCTCCGGCACGTTGATGGTGCCGGTGCGCCCCTGCGGACACACCAGTAGCACAGCCCCGTCGGCGGTGTAGAGCAAGCCGTCGGCGGCATAGTAGTTGCGGCTACCGCGCTCAACGGCAAACTCGGTGAGATACTTCATGCGCCCCGGATTATCTTTCTCAATAACCGCCTCGGCGGGAATGAACAGTGAGCGCAGGCGTGTGCCCTCAAATGCCGCCGCGCCGATGTGCGTCACACCATAGGGCAACTCGAGGCGTGTGAGCGGCGCGTTGCGAAAGCATTGCGCGCCTATCGATGTCAAGTCCTGGGGCAGGCGCACGTCGCTCAGCGATGTGCAACCGTCAAAGCACTTGTCGCCCAGCGAGCGCAGGTCCGGACTGAGGTCGATGTAGCGCAGGCGAGTGCAGTCCTCAAACGCGCTCTCACCCATCTCCACCACGCGCCGGTCCATGATCACCTCCTCCAGGTCGCTGCAGCCGTAAAAGGCGTGACTGCCTATCACGCGAGTGCGCGGCGGCAACACGATGGAGCGCAGGTGCGAGCCACTGCTCAGGGCATAACTCGGCACCTCGTCGCGCGTGGAGCGGGTCGACGAGAAGATGCCGCCACCGCCGCTCTCGATGCGCGCGTCGGCAAGGTCGATGTCGATGTAGTTGTCCACACTCTTGTCGTCGCGGTTCACCACACGGCTGCGTTGCGCCAGCCGCTTCATGTAGGCAAAGTCCTTGCCGTTGATGGGGCCTTCGACCACGAGCACCCGCACGCGGTTGTGCATGCCGGTGGGCATCTCGCTCTCCAGGTCGCCGGCGCGTCGCATGTCAATGTACACCACGTCATCGCCGCGCGAGCGATTATAGCGACCGGCGGCTATTGATGTGAGCGCGCTTAGTAATATTAATAATGTGCAGATCAGTAATTTATGTCTCATAGTGCGAATGATGTGGTGTAAGGAAACGGTCAGAACAGCGAGCCCGGCATGTTGGGGCGGTCGCGGTGCAGGTGCTCGTAGGCGAGCATGGTGACTTCGCGTCCGCGGGGAGTGCGGTTGATGAAGCCCTCCTTGATCAGATAAGGCTCGTACACCTCCTCGACAGTGCCCGGGTCCTCGCTGATGGCGGTGGATAAGGTGCTCAGGCCCACCGGACCGCCACCAAACTTGTCGATGATTGTCGTCAATATCTTGTTGTCGATTTCGTCGAGGCCGTATTTGTCGATGTTGAGCGCCTCGAGGGCATAGCGGGCGATGGCGGTGTCAATCTTGCCGCTGCCCTTGACCTGGGCGAAGTCTCGCACGCGTCGCAGCAGCGAGTTTGCGATGCGTGGCGTGCCGCGGCTACGCATGGCTATCTCGAGTGCCGCCTCTGGGGTGATGGGCACCCCCAGCAGCTGCGCCGAGCGCTTGACGATGCCCTCCAGCACCTCGTGACCGTAGTACTCAAGGTGGCAGTTGATGCCGAAGCGGGCACGCAGGGGCGAGGTGAGCAGGCCGCTGCGCGTGGTGGCGCCAATGAGGGTGAACGGTGCCAGCGTGAGCTGCACCGACCGCGCGCCGGGACCCTTGTCAATCATGATGTCGATGCGGTAGTCCTCCATCGCGCTATACAGGTACTCCTCCACGATGGGGCTCAGGCGGTGAATCTCGTCAATGAACAGCACATCGTTCTCCTCGAGCGAGGTGAGCAGGCCCGCAAGGTCGCCGGGCTTGTCCAGCACGGGACCACTTGTGACCTTGATGCCCACCCCCAGCTCGTTGGCGATGATGTTGCTCAGTGTGGTCTTGCCCAGTCCCGGAGGGCCATGAAACAAGATGTGGTCAAGCGCCTCGCCGCGCAGGCGAGCCGCCGCGACAAACACGCGCAGGTTCTCTATTATCTTGTCTTGACCGGCAAAGTCGCCGAAGCGCATGGGGCGCAACGCGCGCTCAAAGTCCTGGTCGGTCTTCAGGCGTTCTTGTCGAATGTCAAATTCTTCAGCCATCAGTCATGATTGTGTGTCACTCATACAGTTTGCTTGCCACATGGTCGTACTGCTTCTCGCTGGTGAAGCCGCTGCGCTCCAGTTGCAGGATGCTCTCCATCACCTCGTCGAGATAGGGGATGGTGGCAACCTTGGTGGGGTTCTTCATACCCTTCTCGTAGATTTTGTAATACTTGGTGGACTTGAGCGCCTTGTGGAACTTCTTGCCCTGCTCGGTCTCGCTGCCGGTGTACTGCCACTTGGCGGCGACAAACATGGGCTTGTTCTCGCTCATCAGGTCGCGCAGCTCGGCGGTGTAGCGGCCGTAGTTCTCAACGAGTTCCTTCTTCTTGAGCACGTCCTTGGTCTCCATGCCGTCAAAGCTCTTGAGCGCCTCCTCGACCGCCTGCTTGTTGAACGGCGCGGTGAGCACGACTACCACCTCGGTCTCGTACACGAGGTTGTCACGGCGGTCAAACGCTTCCTCGCGGGTCTTGTTAGCGGTCTTGATGTCGTTGTTGAGACCCTTCTTGACTTTCTCGAGGCTGCTGATTTCGGCTTTCAACTCCTTCTCGATGGCATTGAGGCTGTCGATGCGCGCCTTGAGTGCGGCTATCTGCCCCTCAACCACCTTGATGGAGTCTAGCGTGGCGTCAACGATTTTTTCCTGCTCGTAGATGGCATCCTCATGGTCGGCGATGGTGTTGCCGGCAGTGGTCTGGGCGCCTGCGGTGGCGCCGGTGGCTACGATGGCTAATGCCATCATTATCAACTTGATTTTGTTCATGTTGGTCTTTGTTATTATGGTTTGGACTGCTAAATTATAGAATTTCGCTCTAATCTGCAAATGGTTTAATGCCGGAGTGCCGTCCGGAGTGCCGTGGTGATAGGCTTACCGCTTGGTACTGTCGAGGGTGTCGAGCAGCGCCTTGAGGTCATCGCGAATCTCCTTGAGGCGGTCAACGACCTCAAAGCGCTTGTCAATGCCGTCGCGATTGACGCGCAGCTGCGCCTGGGCGGCATCCAGCTTGAGGCCTTTCTCCTTGACCAGGTAGTAAATCTTGCGAATCACCTCGATGTCCTGCGGGGTGTAGAAGCGCACATTCTTGGCGTTGCGCTTGGGCTTGACAATGGTGAATTGCGTTTCCCAGTAGCGCAGCGTTGACTCGGGGATGCCCAGCAACAGGGCCACATCACCGATGCGATAGAATTTTTTATCAAACTTATCCATGCTCACAGTGTTAGTAATCGCAAAGTTACAACTATTTTTTGTAA
>CAMHDX010000145.1 GCA_946183895.1 uncultured Porphyromonadaceae bacterium
GTTCCACATTCGGCACCCTGAACTCCTTCCACTCGGTTGCGAGAATCAGGGCGTCGGCATCGTGTGTCGCCTCATACATGTCGGTGCAGTAAGTCACCTTGTCGCCCAGCAGTCGCCTGCACTCGGTCATCGCGATGGGGTCGTAGACGCGCACCGTGGCGCCCGCGTCGAGTAGCAGGTTGATCAGCACCAGTGAGGGAGCCTCACGCATGTCGTCGGTCTCGGGTTTGAAAGCCAATCCCCACATCGCCACTTGCAGTCCGTTGAGGTTTTCAATGCCTCCATAGTGCTGAGCCATGGCGTCGAACAGCACGCGCTTCTGGTCATTGTTGACCTGCTCGACCGCGCGCAGCACGCGCATGTCGTAGCCATGTTGAGCCGCGGTGTGGATGAGAGCCTTGACATCCTTGGGAAAGCACGAGCCACCGTAGCCAATGCCCGGGTAGAGGAACTTGGTGCCGATGCGAGTGTCGCTGCCGATGCCGCGGCGCACCATGTTGACATCAGCGCCAACGAGTGAGCACAGGTTGGCGATGTCGTTCATGAAGCTGATGCGGGTGGCAAGCATCGAGTTGGCGGCATATTTGATCATCTCGGCGCTGGCGATGTCGGTGAAGATCATGCGGTCGCTCACCACCATGAACGGCTTGTAGAGCCGCGCCATGACCCGCCGTGCGCGCTCGTTGTCAACGCCCACGACAATGCGGTCGGGCGACATGAAGTCCTTGATGGCGGCGCCCTCCTTGAGAAACTCCGGATTGCTGGCAATGTCAAACTCCACACTCACGCCCCGCCGCTCCAGCTCGTCGTTGATGGCCTTGCGGACCATCTCGCTGGTGCCCACCGGCACGGTGCTCTTGGTGACGACCACCACGCGCCGCGTGATGAGCGAGCCGATGGAGCGTGCCACGGCGAGCACATACTTCAAGTCGGCGCTGCCATCCTCGTCGGGAGGCGTGCCCACGGCGATAAAGACCACCTCGACGTGGTTGATGACCTGAGCCAAATCGGTATGGAAGGTCAAGCGTCCGCGGGCGGTGTTTTTCTTCACCAGCTCGTCAAGCCCCGGCTCGTAGATGGGGATGACACCGCGGCGCAGATTCTCAATTTTGGCAACATCAACGTCAACACATGCTACGTTGATGCCCATCTCGCTAAAGCACGTGCCAGTGACAAGCCCGACGTAGCCGGTGCCGACAATCGCGATATTCATTGTGGATTATTGCTCGTCGTTCTGGTCCTTATAGTAGTCGCTCGTGTAGCCGTAGCCATAGCCGCCATAGCCGTAGCCATAGCTGCCGTAGCCGTAGCCGCCGTAGCCGTAGCGCTTCTTGTCAATCTTGATGTCGTTGATCAACACGGTCAAGTTATTGATCTTGCCCTCGTTGGACATCTGCTCCAGCTCCTCAAAGTAGCGCTTGTCAACCTTGTTGTCGCGCACGATGTAGATTGTGAGGTCAACGTTGCGGTTGATGATGCCGGCATCGGCAATGATGGTGTAAGGCACGGTGTCAAGGATGACGTAGTCGTACTCCTTCTTGAGCTCGGCAAGCAGGTGCTTGAGGCGGCTGGACGACAGCAGTCCGGTGGGGTTGGGCGGAATGGCACCGACGCTGATCACGTCAAGGTTCTGATGCAATCCGCTGTTGTGGATGATGGCCTTGACATCGTCAATCTTGCCGGCAAGGTAGGCACTCACGCCGTCATGGTGGTCGTTCATGCCCAGGTATTGCGAGAAGCGACCCTTGCGCAGGTCAAGGTCCAGAGCGACCACGCGCTTGCCGTCGTGGGCGCATGCCAGCGCCAGGTTGGCGGCGCAGAAGCTCTTGCCCTCGCCACTCATCGTGCTCGTGAACTGAATCACGGTGCCCTCAAAGTTGCGCTTGTCAATCAGGTAAATCAGGTTGCTACGCACGATGCGGAACGCCTCGCTCAGGTTGTCACGACCATTCTCGGTGATGACAATCTCGTGGTCGGCGCCTTTATTCTTCTTGTTGGGCAGCTCACCCAGCACCGGCAGCGAGCACACTTCCTCGATGTCGCGGCGGGTGTGCACCATGGTGTCGAGCGAGTAGTACCAGAAGATGCCGTAGAGGATGCCGGCGGGAATGAGCAAGCCGGCGAGCAGGCCAATCAGCATGTTGCGTTGCGGCATGGGGTAGATGGGTGTCGAGCTGCCGCTGGCGCTCTCGATGACCTTGGCGTTAGGCTCAGTGATGGCAAGTTGCAGCGCGTTCTCCTCACGCTTGTTGAGCAGGTAGAGGTAGAGTTGCTCCTTGATCTTCTGCTGGCGGGTAACCTCGGTGATGGCTTTCTCCTGGCTCGGCACAGCCACCATGCTGCCGGTTGCCACGCGTGCCTGGCTGCGTGCCTGGCTCTGCTTCATCGACAGCGACTTGATGTAGTTGTTCAAGCCCGCCATGATGCTGCTCTTGATCGAGGTCAAGGTGTGGTTGAGCTCGACCATGACCGGGTTCTCGGCGCTGCTGGTGCCGGCAATCTTTTGATACTTGAGCACCTGCTCATTGTATTGGCCTATCTGCTCCTCGATGCCGGTGTTGGCGATGCCGGTGTTGCTGGGTATGAGTTGGTGACCGCTCATGCCGGTCAGGTAGTCGCGAATGTAGCTGGCGAGGCTGATTTGCATGTCGACGTCAGCCGAGCCTTCGGCATAGCGCAGCGAGGTGCTCGGGTCGGCATACATGGCGTTGTTGGCTGCGCTCACCTTCAAGGCGGCGACCTGGCTGTCGACGCCGCTCAGGTCCTTGGACAGCGCCTCGATGCGGTCGGCGATAAACGCCTCGGTGCTGCGTGCCACCATGTTCTTGTCGTTGATGGCATCCTGATTGTAGGCGATGATGAGCGCGTCGAGCGCGTCACGGCACATCTCGGCATTGTCGCCGGTGAGCACCAGGTTGGTCACGTCGCTTGTCTTGTTGGCGAGGGCAACGCTGAGGTTGGCGACCATCGCGCGCGCCACCGACTTGGTCGTGTTGACCTTGACGATGACCTTGAAGTCCTCGTATCCGTCGCCCATCTTCGGCGACTTGGTGATGGTGACAGGGCCGTGCGACGTGTTGAGCTTGTTGCCGAACTTGGCGCGTTTCCAGCCGCCTTCACCATCTTCCTTGAACTCAAACTCGTTGCCGCCCTTGGGCACAACGGTCAGGGTGTAGGACGAGGTGATTTCGCGCAAGGGCACGACCTCGATGGGCGAGCTCTTGTAGATGTTCACATCGCGCAAGAACACGTGGCCGTAGTATTGCACGTTCAGATTGAGCGAATTGACCACGCTCTCCATGAGCTTGGTGGAGCGCAGCTTGAACATCTCGTTGGGCAGATAGTTCATACCGGTCTTGATGCCCATGTCGCTGAACGCCTGCGACTGGGTGCCCTGGGCGCTATCCTTGGTCTTGATTAGAATCAAAGCCGACGCCTGGTAGCGCTGTGGCTGTGTCTTGGTGTAGAGATAGGCAAGGCTGCAGCACGCGATGAGCGAGATGACAAACCAGTACCAATTTCTCATACATGACTTGAAGAAAGCGGCAATAGGGAATGCCGTGCTTGACTTCTTCTTGGGTGTACGAGCCGGAGCCTCTTCGATAATTTCCTGCATATCAATTGAAAAGCTTAAAATATTCGTTTAGAATGCATAGTGCGAGAGCTATAATAAATACCGCGTGCGCACAATGCGGTGCAAAGTTAGTGTAAAAAAATGATTAACCGAGCGTAAAAATGAAAATAAATTTTGGTTAAGCCTACCGAAATTCCCATTTTTGTACTAACTTTGCACTATCGTTGGCCGTTGGCCCAAGTACTATCTACTGCATTGCAATGCTTGAATCACCTAACCATATTCCGTTATTCACGATTGTCACCGTGACGTGGAACGCGTCGCGGGTGTTGCCGTCCACTATCGCGTCGATTGCCTCTCAAACTTGCAAGGACTACGAGTGGCTGGTGGTTGACGGCGCGTCGAGCGACGCGACCGTGCGGCTGGTGCAGGAAGCCGGCATCCCGTCAACGCGCGTTGTGAGCGAGCGTGACAATGGCTTGTACGACGCGATGAACAAGGCGATTGACCTCGCAGCCGGTCACTACTTGATTTTTCTCAACGCCGGTGACGCGTTTGCCGCCACCGATGTGCTGGAGCGCCTGGCGACGCTGGCTAAGGCAGGTCCCGATGTGATTTACGGGCAGACCCGCCTGGTTGACGGCGAGGGCAACGTGGTGGGCATGCGACATCTCACAGCGCCTGCGGTCCTGACAGCCGACAGCTTCAAGGACGGCATGCTGGTGTGTCACCAGGCGTTTGTGGCGCGGCGCGAGATTGTGCCGCACTACGACCTGCAATATCGTTACAGCGCCGACTACGACTGGTGTGTGAAGGTGTTGAGGCGCTCGCGTGCCAATGCCTACGCCGGCGATGCCCCCATTATCAGTTAT
>CAMHDX010000146.1 GCA_946183895.1 uncultured Porphyromonadaceae bacterium
CTGGGCTGCACGCACTACCCGCTACTGCTGAGCAAGATTAGCCGATACTTGCCCGCCGGCGTCAAGGCTATTGAGCAAGGTCCCATTGTCGCCAAGAGCCTGGAGGACTACCTGCGACGCCACCCCGAGATGGACAGCCGCCTCACACGCGGCGGCACATGCCGTTACCTCACAACCGATACTATTGACAAATTTTCAGAGTTGGCAACCGTGTTCACCGGCGAGGACGTGATTGCCACCAAGGTCACACTATGACAACAATCACGATTGACGACATCAGGCAAGCCCTGCGCGAGAGCGAGAGCGAGAGAGCCATCAAGCTGGCGAGCACTCTCGCCACCGATGCCGAGGTTGCAGCCCAGGCGATCTTCCTGCGCGGCAATGCCCACCGCCAACTGGGCCACTGGCGCGAGGCGCTCAACGACTACCTTGCCGCCGCCGAGCTCGACCCCGACGGCCCCGCCACCGATGCCTATCGCCACACCCAAGAGATTCTCGCCTTCTATCACCACGACCTGTACAATCCCTGACGCGCCACTCCACTGAGCCGGAGCGCCGGGACACACAATCATCACTACATCAAGAAAGGGGTGCCGGTTACCAATATGGTAACGGTCCACCCCTTTATCACATTATGCAAGCTGTGATGTATCAGTTCTGCTCGTACCACAGGGTGCGCGACGGCTGGTCACACACCTCGGCGGGGCCGAAGTACTGAATCGGGCCCGGATAGAGGTAGGCAGTCTCGCGAGCCCACTGCTCACGTGCGGCGGCAAACGCCTTGAACGGCTTGCCCTCCAGGTCAACCAGCGCCTTGCGGATAACGGGCTTGTCCTGAGCGTTGCGACGCTCCATGTTCATCATCATGGTGATGGGGATACCGCCGGCGATCCACTCGCTCGAGGGCTTGGTCAGGCAGCGCACGCTCGACATGTAGCCGGTCACACCGCTGTTGATCAGTTGAGCGGCGTTGTAGCCCAAGGCATAGCAGTAGTCGGCGTCGAAGTTCGACGGGTCGGCGCAACGTCCCTCGTAGCCAAAGAAGTGGTGCAGCGCGGCGAACTTGCCGTCATACTGTTTTTTGTCCGCCATCTGCTTGAGGCGTGCCTCAACCATCTCGCTGAGCAGCTTCTCGGTCTCGATGAGCGACACCTGCACGTTGCCGTGAGGATCGCGGTCCAGCATCAACTGGTTGGCAACACCCTCGGGCAACTTATTGATGGTAGCAAGAGCTGCTTTAGACAAGTTCTTGAGCACAAACTCGCGCTGCTCTGCAGCGTCCATAGTCTGCATCTTTTCCTTGTTCTCCTCAATGGCGAGGAGCTCGTTCAACTCCTTGATCAAGCTCTTGATCTCCGGAACGAACTCGATGAGGCCCTCCGGAATGAGGACAACGCCATAATTCAGGCCGCGGTTACCGCGCTCGGCGACCACCTGGGCGATGCCGTCGACCACCTGCTCGAGGCTCATCTGCTTTGCCTCAACCTCCTCGCTGATGATGCAATAGTTGGGCTGGGTCTGCAAGGCGCACTCCAGGGCAATGTGACTTGCCGAGCGGCCCATCAGCTTGATGAAGTGCCAGTACTTCTTTGCCGAGTTGCAGTCACGCTCAATGTTGCCAATCACCTCGCTATAGACCTTGGTCGCGGTGTCAAAGCCGAACGAAGTCTCGATTTGCTCGTTCTTGAGGTCGCCGTCGATGGTCTTGGGGCAGCCGATGACTTGGATGCCGGCATTGTTGCGCTTGTAGTAGTCGGCAAGCAGGGCGGCGTTGGTGTTGCTGTCGTCGCCACCGATAATCACGAGAGCCGTGATGCCCAGTTGCTTGAGAATCTCAAGACCCTTGTCAAACTGCTCCTGCGTCTCCAACTTGGTGCGACCCGAACCGATGATGTCAAATCCGCCGGTGTTGCGATAGTCGTCAATCACCTCGGCAGTCAGCTCCACATACTTGTGGTCGACCAGTCCGCCGGGACCCATCAGGAAGCCATACAGGCGGTTGTCGGGGTTGAGCGCCTTGAGGCCGTCAAACAGACCGCTAATCACATTGTGACCACCGGGAGCCTGACCACCCGACAGGATGACGCCCACGCTGATGGCGGCGGGAGCCTCGGCGGGAGCCTCGCTCTTGACAAAGGTCAACTCGGGCAGGCCATAGGTCGCGGGAAACAAACTTTTGATTGCCTCATGGTCGGCGACACTCTCAGTGGGCTTGCCGTAGGTCGCTTTGACCGGACCCCACAGCACAGCGGGTAACTTGGGCTGATAAGCCGCACGTTGTTGTTGAAGAATACTCTTTTTAGCCATTTTATCGTTGTTTAAAGATGTTTAGTTAGCAATTTTACATATCGATTGCAGCCACTATTCGCGACTTTTCTGCAAAGGTAGTGCAAGTTGAGCGCAGAACAAAATGAAAAATCATTTTTTTCATTTTTTATGCCGAAACGAAGCCTACCTTTCGATCATTCGATTATTAGACCGCAATGCCAATGGTGCAAAGTCCGAAGCCGCTACACTATCGTGGCGGGCAGGTCGAGCGCGGCGGCGTTTGCCGCCACGACCACCAGGGGCGCCTCCGATAGGTAGCGCTCAGCCACATCGCGCAGGGTTGCAGCCGTAATCGCCTGCACCTCATCGACTTGACGATTAAAGTAGTGAGCGTCAATGCCATACTGCCATCGCGAAGCGACATGCGACGCGACGGCGAACGGCGAATCGAGAGTGCGCGCCAACTCGCCCATGATGTGCTGCTTGACGACATTCAGCTCGCGCTCGTCAATCAAATCCTCGCGCAGGCGCCGCAACTCAAGGTTTACAGCCTCGAGCACCTCGGCTACCTTGTCGTGGTTACACTCCGTCTCAATCGCGACATGCCCGTCGTCGGCACGACCGGCAAGATAGGCGTTGATGCCATAGGTATACCCCTTGTCCTCACGAATGTTGCTCATCAATCGCGAGCCGAAGTAGCCCCCAAGCGCCATCACCAATATCCTGAGCTTGATGTAGTCGGGATGAGAGCGCGGCACGGCGGGTATCGCAATGACAATCGCCGCTTGCTCGGCATGGGGCACGTCAATGATGTGAACACCGGTGGCAGTGCCACGGCGGGACGTGTCCGGGCGGCTGAGCGCAGGCTGCGCGTCAACCGCGATGTGCTCGGTGATGGCGCGGTCGACTATGTCAATCAACCGGTCGGACACGGTGCCAGCGATCACCACGCGCATGTTGGCGCGGCGATAGCATTGCCGGTAATAGTCACAAATGGTGGCATGAGGCAATGTTGCCACGCCGTCAGGACTCACACTCGCGGCGAGCGCCAGGGGATGACCATCGCCCCAATATAGCTGCTGCATGCGCCGCGAAGCGAGCCATCGGGCGCGGCGCGCAGCCACCGCCAGGTTCATCGCCACCTGAGTGCGATGCTGCTCAAACTCCGCCTCATCTAGCGCCGCGTCTCCCAGCGTACTCATCAACACCGGCACTGTCACCTGCGCGTGGCTGCCCAGCGAATACAAGTGGTGAGCCGTGTAGAAATCGGTCACCGAGGTCGACATCCACGAGCCGTGATAGTCGAGCAGCTCGGCGATTTGGGTCGCAGTGACGCGCGACGTGCCGCGACGCGTGAGCGCCGACGTCAGCCGCGCCACCTGCGGCGCAGGCTGCATGATAGTGCCGCCCCTGACGTACATCGACACGCAATGCAAGTCCTCACTACCGCCTCGCACAACGTTGGCGAGCATGCCACTGCGCGGCAGAACGAACTCATCAGCCACGTCAAGCCTCAACCGGCTCAAGCCATGAGTGGGTGGGGGCACCGAGCGGTCATGCGGCTTCATCGCGACAACTGTTGCAGGTGCGCTTCGGCTGCCGCCAGGTCGTCGGGTGTGTCAATGCCGATGGTCTCGATTGACGTGGGCGCGGTGCGGATAACAAAGCCGTTTTCCAACCACCGCAACTGCTCCAACGATTCGGCGAGCTCAAGCGGCGACTGCGGCAAGGCGGTGATCTGCTCAAGCACTTGGGCACGATAGGCGTACAGCCCCACATGGATGTTGTAGGGCGCGCGCGACGGCCACTCGGCGGTATCCACTCCGCGGACATTGGGAATCACCGACCGTGAGAAGTACAACGCGCGACCGTCCACACCCACGACCACCTTGGCGCGATTGGGATTGCACAGGTCCTCATAACGTCCCCCGCGGTCAAACGGGCGAACCAGCGTCGCGATGTCGGTGTCGGGATTGTCAAAGCAACGCATCACACCACGGATTTGCTCTGGGTCAATAAACGGCTCATCACCCTGGATATTTATCACCACATGGTCCTTGTCGGTCAACAAATCGCACGACCCACCATGCTCGGCGCAACG
>CAMHDX010000147.1 GCA_946183895.1 uncultured Porphyromonadaceae bacterium
TGGCTCGCCGCAATGGAGCCGCCTAGACACTATCTTGCTGCCTCAGGGCTTCTACGGCATGAATGTGGTCTACCGCAGCGGCGGCTACTTCTACCCTATCGCCGAGCAACATTCTATCAACTACTATTGACCTGATGAACCTGATTGAGATACAATCCCTGGAGCACCCGGGGGTGGAGATTTACAGCGCGCTCACCGAGCGCCAGCTGCGCAGCGCTCTCGAGCCGGACAAGGGCATCTTCATTGCCGAGAGCCCCAAGGTGATTCACGTGGCGCTGGACGCGGGCTACGAGCCATTGTCCCTATTGTGCGAGCGGCGCCACATCACGGGCGACGCGGCTGCCGTGATTGAGCGATGCGGTGACATCCCCGTGTTCACCGGTGACCGCGACGTGCTGGCTTCGCTCACGGGATACACCCTCACGCGCGGTGTGCTATGCGCCATGCGGCGCCCCCTGCCGCCTCGTGTCGACGACATCTGCCGCGACGCGCGACGCGTCATCGTCATTGACAGCGTCACCGACACTACCAACATTGGTGCCATCTTCCGCTCGGCGGCGGCGCTGGGCATCGACGCGGTGTTGCTCACCGCCTCGTCGTGCGACCCGCTCAACCGTCGCTCCATTCGCGTGTCTATGGGCTCGGTATTCCTCGTGCCATGGACTTGGCTCTCCCTGCCGGTCTCATCGCTGCATGACCTGGGATTCAAGACCGCGGCGATGGCGCTCACCGACGACTCGGTGCCCATCGATGACCCAGCGCTCAATCTGGAGCCGCGCCTCGCCATCATCATGGGCACCGAGGGCGACGGCCTAGCGCGTGATGTCATCAGCGACGCCGACTACGTGGTGCGCATCCCCATGAGCCACAATGTGGACTCGCTCAACGTCGCGGCTGCAACCGCCATCGCTTGCTGGCAACTCAGGGCAAAACATTGATTGCGACCGGCTCTTGTTTACTTGAATTTTAATTAGTAACTTTGCGCTATCAAAACAACTATTGTTAAACCTAATAAAATCAACAACTATGGCTGAACAAGACAACAACCTGCAGCAAGGCGGCAACCTTATTGATGCCGCACGTCAGGCGCTAGAAGGCGGCGCAATGGGCAACATCATCGGCAAGACTCAGGAGATGCTCCAAAACGGAGCCTCGGACCTGCTGGGCAACCCCGAGGAGCTCAAGAAGAAAGTTACCGACATCGGCAAGGCTATTACCCCCGACTCGCTTGACGACAAGGTGGAACAAGTTGTTGGCGCCGCAGTCGACTTGCTCACCGAGAAGTTTGGCGGCAAGAAGGCTAACGACACTCCCGCTGAGTAATTCACGACTAACCCTTTTTTATTTAACAACACATAAATGAGAAAAAAAGCACTTCTGATGATTCTTGACGGGTGGGGTATCGGCCACCACGACAAGTCAGATGTCATCTACTCTACTCCTACCCCTTATTGGGATAACCTGCTTGAGAAGTATCCTCACAGCCAACTCATGGCTTGCGGTGAGGATGTGGGTCTGCCCGACGGACAAATGGGCAACAGCGAGGTCGGCCACCTGAACATTGGCGGCGGTCGCATCGTCTACCAGGACTTGGTGAAGATCAATCGCGCCATTGCCGACGGCTCAATCCGTCGCAACAAGGAGATTGTCAGCGCCTACGAGTATGCGCAGCGCACCGGCAAGGGCCTGCACATCATGGGCCTCACCAGCAATGGCGGCGTGCACAGCAGCCTTGACCACTTGTTTGCCCTCATGGACATCGCACACGAGTACGGTCTCGATGGGCGCACGTTTATCCACTGCTTTATGGACGGCCGCGACACAGACCCCAAGAGTGGCAAGGGCTTTGTCGAGCAGGTGGAGGCACACGCTGCTACGAGCACCGGTGTGGTGGCTACCGTTACCGGTCGCTACTATGCCATGGACCGTGACAAACGCTGGGAGCGCATCAAGCTGGCGTATGACCAGCTGATTGACGGCGTTGGCGCTGAGTTTGACAACATGCCGCAGGCCATCCAAGCCAGCTACGACGAGGGCATCACCGATGAGTTCATCAAGCCCATCGTGAACACTACCGTCGACGGTCGCATCAAGGAGGGTGACGTGGTCATCTTCTTCAACTACCGCAACGACCGCGCCAAGGAGCTGACCATCGTGCTCACCCAGGAGGACAAGCCGGAGCAGGGCATGCACACCATCAAGGACTTGCAGTACTACTGCATGACGCCCTACGATGCCTCGTTCAAGGGCGTGCACATCCTCTTCGACAAGGAGAACGTGGACAACACGCTCGCCGAGTACCTTGCCGCCAATGGCCTCAAGCAACTGCACATCGCCGAGACCGAGAAGTATGCCCACGTGACGTTCTTCTTCAACGGCGGTCGCGAGGCTCCCTTTGACGGTGAGGACCGCATACTCGTGCCCTCGCCCAAGGTGGCTACCTACGACCTCAACCCGGAGATGAGCGCGCCGGAGGTGTGCGGCAAGCTCGTCGATGCCATCAACAGCAACCGCTACGACTTCATCGTGGTCAACTACGCCAACGGCGACATGGTGGGCCACACCGGTGTGTACGAGGCGATACAGCAGGCGGTCATCACCATCGACATCTGCGTGCGCTTTACCATCGAGGCTGCCATCAAGGCGGGCTACGAGGCTATCATCATTGCCGACCACGGCAATGCCGACGACGCCATCCAGCCCAACGGCCACCCCAACACTGCCCACTCGCTCAACCCGGTGCCGTGCGTGTACGTCACCCAAGAGCCGGGCGCTACAGTGGTTGACGGACGCCTCGCCGACGTCGCACCCACAATCCTGCAAATCATGGGATTGCCGCAGCCTGAGGCGATGACGGGCTCTCCTCTCATCACACGATGAGTACCAACAACAAGTCTTTTCTACAGTAATGGGCGCACGCGTGCGCCCATTACTTTTTTTCTAAATCCACTACCCCGCGACACAAACCCCGTTAGGGGTGTCAGATGCCGTCACCACCGCCTTTTACGCATTTCACGTGAGCCATTGTGCATCAGCGGCCGTGGTGCCAGCGGTAACCTTTAGTCGCCGCAAGCGGCGGCTGTGTTGGTCCATGCAACGGTATTGCCGCTGCCCGTGCCGCCGCGTGCTTCTGTATTGAAAAGGTAAAGTTCTTGAACTTTATTGACTTGAGCAAGGAGACCATGGAATGCGCAGCATTGTTTTAAATCAACGAGAAAAACACTACCGCTATCGCTACAGGCGCCACGTACCGCATCAAGAAGATCAACACCCGCATTGTCCTGACACTCAACGTGCCGCCGTTGGTCAACTCGTTCTCTACCATGCGGCGGTCCAATACCCACCCCACAAACACCGAGAAGAAGATGCCGCCGACGGGTAACAACACGTTGGACGACACGTAGTCAAACTGCGAGAACAAGGTCATGCCGAACACTGTCATCGTGCTCAATGGACCGAACGACAACGCGCACAACGTGCCGAACACCAGTGCCACACCGGTGCTCACCGCGGTGGCCTTGTCGCGACTCAACCCATGCTCTTCCTGGAAAAACGCAATCGAAATCTCACTCATCGAGATTGTACTGGTGATTGACGCGACGAATAGCAACAGGAACAACAACACTGCCCACACTATGCCGAACGGCATCTGCTGGAATATCACCGGCAGCACCTCAAATATCAACTTGGGACCGGCTTCGGGCTCCATACCGTAGCTGAACACTGCCGGAAATATCATCATGCCTGCTAACACCGCCACGAGGGTGTCGAGCAACGCGATAATCGTGGCATTGCGCACCAGCGAATCGCTGTTCTTGAAGTAACTGGCATACGTCAGCAGGCACGACAAGCCTAGCGATAGCGAGAAGAATGCCTGCCCCATCGCCTTCACTGCCACCGTGGGCGTGATGTCGCTCAACCGCGGCTCAAACATGAACCGCAACCCACGACCGGCTCCGGGCAACATCAACGAGTGGATGCAGAAGATGAGCAGGATCACAAATAGCACGGGCATCAACATGTTGCTCAGGCGCTCGATGCCGCCCTTGAGACCTCGGCGTAGCACCAGGTGGTTCAGCAGCAGGAACAATACAGTCCACAGCACGGGGCGCCACGGGTGAGACGAGAACGTGGCGAACATCAGGCTGTACTCCTCGGGCGAATGCCCGCTCAACTCACCGCTCAGCGCCAGCACGAGGTACTCGACTATCCACCCGCACACTACGCTGTAAAAGCTCAATATCATCAACGAGGCGAGGATGCCGATGTAGGCGAACCAGTGCGCCTTGCCACCGGGATTGAGTTGTTTCAACGCGCCGTTGACGTTGCGATGGGTCGAGCGTCCCACCACAAAC
>CAMHDX010000148.1 GCA_946183895.1 uncultured Porphyromonadaceae bacterium
CAACTCGGGATAATGCTTGAGGTCCTCGCGCATGAGGCCGGCAATCTCCACGATGCCGCGCTCACGGTCGGCGGGGTCGACCAGGCGGATGTTCATCGAGATGATGTGCGAGCCGTTGTCGCGCAACGAGGCGAACGTGTTGTCGCTGGTGGCTTGACCCACAGTGTAGTTGAACACCTTGATTTCGGGGTACTTCTCGGTCCACTCCTTGTACAGGCGGGCGCAGACGTCTTTAGCCAGCTCTACCCTACTGCCGATGGGCAACTCGAGCGACACTCCCAGGCGGCTGTTGTCGCTCGTGGGGAAGAACTCGCTACCGATAAAGCGCATCAGGAACATCGAGCCCACAAACACCGCCAACGCGGCGATCACCGTCTTGACACGATGCGAGATGCAGAAGTCCAACAGCTTGGCGTAGCCGTTGTCCAGCGCGTCGAGCACACGCTCGATGGGAGCGAAGATCTTTTGCGCCAGGTCGCCCTTCTTGGGATTAAGGCGTAGCAGGCGGCTACACAACATCGGGGTCAACGACAACGCCGCTGTGGTACTGATAATCATCATGATTGTCACCATCCAGCCCAACTGGCGGAAGAGCACACCGGTCATGCCGGTGACCAGGGTTAACGGGAAGAACACGGCGATGAGGGTCAACGTTGACGCGATGACCGAGATTGCCACCTCGTTAGTGCCGTGTACGGCAGCCTGCTTGGGGTCCGAGCCGCGCTCGATGTGGGTGGTCACGTTCTCCAACACCACGATGGCATCGTCCACCACCATACCGATTGAGATGGACAGCGCCGACAGCGACACGATGTTCAACGAGTTGCCGGTGATGAAGAGGTAGACAAACGACGCGATGAGCGAGATGGGGATGGTGAGCACGATGATGATGGTCGCTCGCCAGCGCCCCAGGAAGAAGAGTACCACAATCACCACAAACAAGAGGGCGTACAGCACCGTCTCGGTGAGCGACCAGATGGTGTTGCGGATGTTATCGCTGGTGTCGACAATGTAATCAAGGTGGACATCGCTGGGCAGATTCTTTTGAATCGACGGTAGGATCTTCTTGACCTGATTACTGATCTCCACACTGTTGGCGCCACTCTGCTTTTGCACAATAATCATAGCGCCCTTGATGCCGTTGTTAAAGGTCTCCTGGGCACGCTCCTGCAGCGAGTCGTCAATGCGCGCCACGTCGCTCAGGCGCACCACACCGCCTGCCGGAGTGGCCGAGATGACAAGGTCAGCAATCTCACGCGGGTCCTGGAACTCGCCCTGCACACGCAGCGCGTAGGTGTCGCTACCGATGTCGAACGTTCCGCCGGGGATGTTGCGGTTCTCGGCGCCGATCAGCGCGGCGATTGCCTCCACGCTGATGCCGTAAGCCTCAAGACGCACCGGGTCCAGATAGACGTGGACCTCGCGCTTGGGCGCGCCACTGATGCTCACCGAGCCCACACCGTCGACACGCGCCAGCGGGTTGGCGACATTGTCATCCAGAATCTTGTACAAGCCCGGCAACGACTCGTCGGCCTGCGCGCTGAGCAGCACGATAGGAATCATGTCGCTGCTGAACTTGAAGATAATAGGCGTCTGGCTGTCGTCGGGCAGATAGCTCGAGACCATGTCGAGCTTGTCGCGCACGTCGTTGGTCAACGCATCGATGTCGTAGCCGTACTCAAACTCGAGGGTGATAACACTGATGTTCTCGCGCGAGTTGCTGGTGATGTGCTTGAGGTGCTCTACACTATTGAGGGTGTTCTCGAGCGGGCGCGTGAGGTTTTGCTCGATATCCTGCGCGCTGGCACCCTCGTAGGTGGTCATCACCATGATGGTGTTCGTGTCAATGTCCGGATAGAGGTCAATGGGCAACTTCAGCAACGAGAAGAGGCCGATGATAATCACCGCGACAAAGATTAATATAGTAGTAACCGGTCGCTTGACCGAGCTGCTGTATAGACTCATTGGTCAGTAATGATTAATGGGGGGGGGACGATGATTACTTTTGGATTTGGGCGCGGACGCCGTCGGCGAGACGGCTCTGTCCGGTCAGGACCACTTGCATACCCTCGGTCAGGCCATCGGTAACCTCATAGCGGTCCTTCAACCTGGAGCCGATTGTGACCTCGCGCCACTCGACAGTGCCCACACTATCGTTCTCGGGCTTGTAGAGGAACACATAGCGCACACCGCTACCCACCTGCTTGACGATGGCGCGGTCGGGCAAAATCATGCTGTCGTAGGAGCCGTAGTTGAACGTGACGCGGGCGAACATACCGGTGCGGATGCGCTCGCCGCTGTTGGCGATGGTCACCTCGACACTGAAGGTGCGGGTGTTGGGGTCGATGGTCGGGTGGATAATTGACACACGTCCGGCAAACACCTCCTCGCCGTAGGTGTCAAACTTGACATCGACCGGCATACCCACCTTGATCATCGGGTACTCGGTCTCGTTGACCGAGACGACGACCTTGAGCGGCTGTTGCTGCTCGATGGTGAGAATGGGCATTGCGCCGGGCAGGTCGCCGGCGTCGTAGTTCTTGGCAGTCACGATACCGCTCACCGGCGCGGTGAGCACCGTGTTCTCCTGCATGGTGCGGATGGCGCGCTCGCTCGCGTCGTACTGGGCTTGCAGCTGGTCGACAGCCTGCTGTGTGCCACCGCCAATCGCCACCAGTTGCTTGGCACGGTCCAGGTCGCGCTTGAGGTTGGCGAGCGCGATTTGCTGCTGGGCGATGTTGACATCGTCAAGGATGACCACGCTTTGTCCGGCGCGCACATGCGAGCCCACGTCAACGAGGATGCGCTTGATGCGGCTGCCGCTGTTCGACGAGATGTTATTGGTCTTGAAGGCCTCGACAGTGGCTGTATATTCGGCAGTGCGGTCAATGGTCTCGCGCACCGCGGTGGTGAGCGTCACGCGCGGCAGGTCCACAACTTGTTGCGACGCCTGCTTGTCGTCTTTACCGCCGCTACAGCCGGCGAGGGTAGCAATCATCGCTACCATGCAAACTAACTTTTTCATTATCTTGAGTCTTGATTTATTCGTTAACATAGTGTGTATTGCCCAGTGTGAACTCCAGGTCGCTCTCGGCAACCAGATAGTTGAAGATGGTCTGGTAATAGGCCAGGCGGGCGCTGAGCAGCGCGTCCTCGGTGTCGCGCAGCTGGATAAAGGTGGCGGATCCTATCTTGAAGCTCTCCTGCATGATGTCGCGCGCCTTGGTCGCCTGACGCACACCGGCGGCGTTACTCTCTATCTGCTTGAGGCTCTTGTTGATATTGTCAACGGCGGTGCGCACTTGCAGATGCAGGCCGCGCTCCACGTTCTCGCGTTGCCACTTCATTTCATCAAGCTGAATCTCGGCTTGTTTTTGCCTGAAGTAGCGTTGTCCGCCCTGGAAGATGGGTAGCGACAGCGTGAGGCCCACACTGCTGGTCTTGTTCCACTGGAAATTCTTGAAGGGACTGCCATTGGACATCGAGTTCCACATCAGGTTGGCGGTGGCGCTCAGGGTGGGATACCATGCCGCCTTGCGCATCGCCACGGTCTTGCGCAGCGCGTCGGTTTGCAGCTCGAGGGTGCGCAGGTTGGTGTTGCGCGTGAGCGACGTGTCGGTTGCGAGGGTGCGGTCGTACATCTGCACCTTGAAGTCCTCGAGCGTCTGGCTCAAGGCAATCGGGGTACTCACGTCCATGCCCATGAGCAACTTGAGTTGCAGGCCCAGTTGCTCAATGCTGTTCTCCACCTCGAGGATTGAGGGCTCCAGGTTGGTCACCTCGACCCGCGCGCGCAGCACGTCGTACTCGCTCGCCACACCCAGCTTGAACTGCTTCTCGAACACGTCGGCATCAAACTGCGCCGTGGCATAGCTGTCGAGCAGCACCCGCCGCGTGTCGTAGGCGAACAGCAGCGCGTAGTAGGCATTCTTGACCTGATTGACGAGCGAGAGCTTGTTGGCTCGAGCCTTCTCCATGTTTTGCAGAATCTGGTTCTCGCTCAGGCGGAGCGACTTCCACAACGTGGGCATCACCAGCGGCACCGTGGCGCTGAAGCCGGTCGAGTACTGGTTGTCACGACCCATCTTGATGCCGGTCGACGTGCCACTGCCCGTGTCCATGTATATCGTCTGCAGCGACAGGTTGCGGGTATACTGGCCTGAGAAGCTCAAGCTGGGCAACAACTGCCCCATCACCTCCTTCTTGGCATAGGTCACACGGGTGATTTCCATGTCATTGACCTTGACCGTCGGGTTGTCACTAAGTGAGAAACGCACACACTGGTCAAGCGACAACCTCAATGTGTCCACCTGACCGGCACTCGCGGTCAATGCACCGATGGCAAG
>CAMHDX010000149.1 GCA_946183895.1 uncultured Porphyromonadaceae bacterium
AGGTTGGCGACGGTGCGCGTGGTGTTGTCGGTCGCGGTCTCCACCAGCACGGCGATGCCGTTGGGGGCAAATCCCTCGTAGATGACCTCCTTGTAGTCGCTCGCGTCCTTGTCGCTCGCCTTCTTGATGGCGCGCTCAACGGTGTCCTTGGGCATATTGGCTGCCTTGGCGTTGGCAATCAGGGCGCGCAGGCGCGAGTTGGCTGACGGGTCGGGACCACCGGCCTTCACTGCCATCGTGATTTCTTTACCAATCTTGGTGAACGTGCGGCTCATGCTGCCCCAGCGTTTCAATTTTCTTGCTTTACGGTACTCGAATGCTCTTCCCATTATTCTTAATTGTTTAAAATTTATATTCGGTTGTGTAACTCTTAACAGCGTGTTTGGCTCAACTGCCGGCGTTAACGCAGGGTGGCACCCAGTTGCTGCTCAAGGGCGGCAATGATGCGGCTCATCACAGCGTCAATCTGGTGGTCGTTGAGTGTCTTGACGTCGTCCTGCAGGGTCATGCTGATGGCGTAGGACTTTTTGCCCGCCTGCAACTTGTTGCTCTCATACACGTCAAACAAGGTGATGTCGCGCAGCAGGCGGCGCTCGGTGGCACGCACCACGCGCTCAATGTCGGCATAGGTCACAGCGGTGTCGACCAGCAGTGCCAAGTCGCGCTTGATGGGTAGCGTCTTGGGCAGGTCGGCGAACTTGACGTTGCGCTTGGCGCTCACACGGCAGGCTTGCTTCCAGTCGACCTCGGCATAGTAGACCGACTGGTCAACGTCCAGGCGCTTGAGCGTGGCGGCGTCTACCACTGCGAGTGTAGCTATCGGCTTGCCACCACGGGTGCTGTACACCAGCATGTTGTCAAAGAGCGCGTTGGCGCTTTGCGCCGTCTCGAGGCCGGCAAGGTCAATGCCCATGGCGGCGAGCACGTTCTCCAACGTTGCCTTGAGGTCAAACACTGTCACGGCGCGCGACGCGTCAGCCCATGCCACGTCGTGGTTGTGGCCGGTGAGCCACATGGCGAGCATCTGTCGCTCGCTGTAGGGCGCCAGGGCGACCTCGCTGTTGTCTATCGCGCTGTCGTGGCTGTATACATTGCCGAACTCGTACAAGCGCAGGTTGGCGTTCTTGCGGTTGATGTTGCGGGCGATGCTCTCCAGACCACCGTACAGCATCGTCTGGCGCATGACGTTCAGGTCGCTGCTCAAGGCGTTCATGATGCGCACACAACGCTCGGCGGGGTAGACCTCGTTGCCCTCGTAGTAGGCAACTGGGGTGAGCGAGTTGTTCATGATTTCGCGGTAGCCGGTGGCGGTCAGGTGGTTGCTGATGAACTCCTGCATGTCGTCGGCATAGTCAACGTCGGTCTTGATGGACAGGCTCGCGTGGAACGAGTCGCTGAGCTCGATGTTGTTGTAGCCGTACACGCGCAGGATGTCCTCCACCACGTCACACGGGCGCTGCACGTCAATGCGGTAGCGGGGCACCTCGAGGCTCAGTGTCACGCCGTCGTCGGCGAGCACCTTCATCTCCAGGCTATTGACGATTGAACGGATTTCGTCGTGGGGTATCGCCTTGCCAATCAGGCCGGTGGCGTAGTCGTAGCGCAACTCAACGCGCCAGCCGGGGAACTCGTCTTGGCTCTTGATGTCGACAATCTCACCGCAAATCTCACCGCCTGCCAGCTCCTTGACCAGCAATGCGGCGAGCTTCAGGTTATAAATGGTGGCATTGGGGTCCAGACCACGCTCAAAGCGGAACGATGAGTCGGTGTTCAGCCCGAAGCGTCGCGCCGTCTTGCGCACCCACGTGGGGTGGAAGCACGCGCTCTCCAGGAAGACGTCGGTCGTCGCCTCGGTCACACCGCTATCCTTGCCGCCAAACACGCCGGCGATGCACATGGGCTCGCGCTCGTTGCAAATCATCAGGTCGCGTGCCGTCAGCGTGCGCTCCACCTCGTCGAGGGTGACAAACTTGGTGGCCTCGGCGACGGTCTTGACAATCACATGCTCGCCGGCAACGTGTGCCAGGTCAAAGCAGTGCATCGGCTGTCCGGTGCCCAGCAGGATGTAATTGGTGATGTCGACAATGTTGTTGATGGGACGCTGGCCGGCGGCGAGCAGCAGGTCCTTGAGCCACTTGGGGCTCTCGCCCACCTTGACGCCGCGAATGGTCAGGCCGCTGTAGCGCGGGCATGCCTCAGCGTTCTCAACGGTTACTTTGACTGCCCCGTCGGCGCGGTCGCTCTTGAAGGCATCCACATCGGGCTTGTGGGCTGTGGTTGGCTTGCCATGACGCGTGAGCCATGCTGCCAGGTCGCGTGCCACGCCATAGTGTGACGCGGCATCAATGCGGTTGGGAGTCAGGTCAACTTCAATCAGGTAGTCATCCTCGATGCCGTAGTAGTCGGCGGCGGGAGTTCCCACCACCGCGGTGTCGGGCAGCACGATGATGCCGTCATGGCTGGTGCCGACGCCTATCTCGTCCTCGGCACATATCATGCCCAGGCTCTCCTCGCCGCGTATCTTACCTTTCTTGATGGTAATCTCGTTGTCACCGTCATACAGCTTGGTGCCTACGGTGGCGACTATGACCTTTTGCCCGGCGGCGACATTGGGCGCGCCGCACACTATCTGGACCGGCTCGGCATCGGGTGCCAGGCGCGTTGTGGTGATGTGCAGGTGGTCGCTATTGGGATGGTCAACGCAGGTCAGCACTTCGCCGACGACCAGTCCGCGCAGGCCACCCTTGATTGTCTCGACACGTTCCACTGCTGCCACTTCAAGTCCCAGTGAGGTCAGCGCCTCGGCGGCTTGCTCGGGGCTCAGGTCGGTGTCAATGTATTGCTTAAGCCATTTGTATGAGATGTTCATAGTTGAAAGTGAACGATTTACATTGTTTGTCTAAAAATCGTGCAAAGTTACAAAAAAAAATTCGTATATTTGCACATTGAATGGTTAAATGCCTTGTTCACATGAAAGAGTTGATTTATCCGATAGGTATACAGGACTTTGCGCGAATTCGCCAGGCCGGCATGGTCTACGTTGATAAGACAGGCTTGATTTACCGCATGGTAAGTCAGGGCGATGTGTATTTTCTGAGCCGTCCGCGTCGCTTTGGCAAGTCGCTGCTGGTGTCAACGCTCAAGTACTACTTTGAGGGCCGCCGTGACTTGTTTGAGGGGCTTGAGATTGACAAGCTCGAGAAAGAGTGGAACCACCACGAGGTGGTACTGCTCGACATGAGTTCGGTCAAAGTGCTGAATATTGAAGACCTGCACTCATTGCTTGACTTTGTATTGGGAAAGTTTGAGAAGCAATACGACATTCAGCCCAAGCCAAACAGCAACTATGGTGTTCGCTTGACCGAAGTAGTCACGGCTGCCGCCGCTCGCAGCCATGATGGTCGTGCTGTGGTGCTCATTGACGAGTACGATTCGCCGATGCTTGACTGCCTCAATGATGAGACACTATTAGCGCAGGTGCGTGACATCATGCGCGCATTTTACAGCCCGTTGAAGCAATTGGCTCCGCAGTTGCGCTTCCTGTTCTTGACGGGCATCACCAAGTTCTCGCAGCTGAGCATCTTCAGCGAGCTGAACAACCTTGAGAACATCAGCATGGTGCCCGGCTGGGACGCGCTATGCGGCATCACGGTTGACGAGATGCATCGCTACATGGAGGCGGGCCTCGATGAGTTAGCTGCCTCTCACGGATGCAGCAAGGACGAAATCCTTGACAGCCTCAAGGCTCAATATGATGGCTATCATTTTTCGAGGGCTCTTGTAGATATTTACAACCCGTTCAGCCTGATAAGGGCGTTCAAGAGTAAAGAATTGTGGCCGTTCTGGTTTGAGAGCGGCACGCCCACATGGTTGTTTGATGTGATGGCTCAGACTAATTTTGAGATTGATGATCTGGAAGACATCGAGGCGACGCAAAATCGCTTTGACCGTCCTGCCGAGCGGGTGAATGACGCCGTGCCGGTTCTGTTCCAGAGCGGTTACTTGACCATCAAGGGCTATGACCGCGATAGCGGTCAATACACGTTGGGTATTCCCAATCGAGAAGTGCAGACTGGGCTTAATGAAGCATTTGTCAAATTTGTGAAAGCCTCACCGGACAGCAACGAGTGGTTGCGCAGCGGTTATTTCAAGTGGCGGCGCGGCAAGATAGAGCTGGGTGAGTTCATGCAGCTGCTCAAGGACTTCTACGCGTCGATTCCTTACGACATCAGCAACGACAACGAGCGACACTACCAGGCGATCCTCTACGCGGTGCTGACCTCGTTTGGTGCCGATGTGAAGTGCGAGGACCGCACGGCTAACGGCCGTGCCGAC
>CAMHDX010000150.1 GCA_946183895.1 uncultured Porphyromonadaceae bacterium
CGTGCGACCCACCACGTGGCTGAGCACCAGGCGGGCACGGCGCAATGCCTCGTCGGCCTCGCGCAGGATGGGACAATCATGATAATACTGATTGTAAACCTTAGCCAGGTCGTAGGCATAGTTGGCGATGAGCGCCGGACTGTATTCGGCACCCGCCTCAGCTACCACGTCGGCATAGTCGGCAAGGCGTTGCACCAGGTCTATCTCCTTGTCGCTCAACGCCACATTGCCGAGCGTCATGTCGGCGGCGGCGATGCCGCTCTTGCGCAGCAACGACTGCACGCGGGCGTAGGTGTACTGGATGAACGGACCCGTGTTGCCGTTGAAGTCGATCGACTCCTCGGGGTTGAACGTGATGTTCTTGCGCGGGTCAACCTTGAGCAGGTAGTACTTCAAGGCACCCAGGCCCACGATGCGCAGCACCTCGGCGCGCTCGTCGTCGCTCATGTCGGCAAGGCGGCCCGGCTCGTCGCTCTTGGCGCGCGCGGTCTCAATCATGTCGTCCATCAGGTCGTCGGCATCGACCACCGTGCCCTCGCGGCTCTTCATCTTGCCGTTGGGCAGCTCGACCATGCCGTAGGAGAAGTGCGTCAGGTCCTTGCCCCATGCGAAGCCCAACTTGTCGAGCAGCAGGCTAAGCACCTGGAAGTGATAGTTCTGCTCATTGCCCACCACATATATCATCTTGTTGATCGGGTAGTCATCATAGCGCAACTTGGCGGTGCCGATGTCCTGAGTCATGTACACGCTCGTGCCGTCGCTGCGCAGCAACAGCTTGTGGTCCAAGCCGTCGCCGGTGAGGTCAGCCCACACGCTGCCGTCGTCCTTGCGATAGAAGATGCCCTTCTCAAGGCCCTCGAGCACCTTAGCCTTGCCCACCAGGTAGGTCTGGCTCTCGTAGTAGATTTTGTCGAAGCTCACGCCCATACGCTTGTAGGTCTCGTCAAAGCCGGCGTACACCCAGCGGTTCATCGTCTCCCATAGCGAGCGCACCTGCTCGTCGCCGGCCTCCCACTTGCGCAACATCTCGCGCGCCTCGGCCATCAGCGTGCTGGCAGCCTCGGCCTCCTCCTTGCTCTTGCCGGCTGCCATGAGCTCAGCGACTTCCTGCTTGTAGTGCTTGTCGAACTCGACGTAGAAGTCGCCGATGAGGTGGTCGCCCTTCTTGCCGGTGCTCTCGGGGGTGGCGCCATTGCCCCACTTGAGCCACGCGAGCATCGACTTGCAGATGTGGATGCCGCGGTCGTTGACTATGTTGGTCTTGATCACCTTGTTGCCACACGCCTGCAGGATGCATGACAGGCTGTAGCCCAGCAGGTTGTTGCGCACATGGCCCAGGTGCAACGGCTTGTTGGTGTTGGGTGAGGAATACTCCACCATCACCAGCGGACTGTCGGCGGTGACAGGGCGGATGCCGTAAGCCTCGTCGGCAGCCACACGGCGCAGCACATCAAGCCAATAGTCAGCACTCACTACCAGGTTAAGGAAGCCCTTGACAACGTTGAAACGCTCAACGGCCTCGGTGTGTTCCACCAGATACTCGCCTATCTCGGTCGCGGTGGCATCGGGCGCCTTGTGCGACAACTTGGCAAGCGGAAACGTCACAACGGTGATGTTGCCCTCAAACTCGCGACGCGTAGCCTGCAGTTGAACCATGCGGGGCTCAGCCTTGGCGCCATACAACGCCTCGACCGCCTCAAGCGTGGCTCGCGTAATAATATCGTTCAGATTCATCGGTAAAATTTCTTATAGTTGATTTTTTGAACCGCAAAGTTACGAAAAAGAATAGACATTTCAGTAACATTAATAATATAATTCACAATGCACAATGCACAATGCACAATTCTCAATGCACAATTCTCAATGCACAATTCACAACGCACAATTCACAACGCACAATTCACAATGCTCAATTCACAATGCTCAATTCACAATGCTCGCGGCTCGCAGTTGCGCAAACTAAATTTTGTGCTTTCAATAATAATTAGTACTTTTGCATGATTTTAGATAAAGTAAACGTTATTAAGCGATAATAAACAACACAATGAGAAAAAACATCGTAGCCGGCAACTGGAAGATGAACACCACCGTTGCCGAGGGCGTTGAGCTCGCCCGCGAGGTGAATGCCGCCGTTGAAAAGGCATCAGAGTTGAAATGTGAAGTAATCGTTGGTGTGCCGTTCACCCACCTGACCGCCGTGAGCCAAGTGCTCACCGCCGTCAAGTTGTCGGCCGAGAACTGCGCTGACCACACCAGTGGCGCCTACACCGGCGAAGTGAGCGCTCCCATGGTGGCAAGCACCGGTGCTCAGTACGTCATTCTGGGTCACAGCGAGCGCCGCGAGTACTACCACGAGACCAACGCGATGCTCAAGACCAAGGTTGACCTCGCCCTCGAGGCTGGTTTGAAGGTCATCTTCTGCTGCGGCGAGAGCCTGGCGCAACGCAAGGACGGCACCTACTTCGACGTGATCAAGGCTGAGCTTGTCGAGTCGCTGTTCCACCTGAGCGCCGAGCAGATGAGCAATATCGTGATTGCCTACGAGCCCATCTGGGCCATCGGCACCGGCGAGACCGCTACCAGCGACCAGGCTGAGGAGATCCATGCCTTCATCCGCCAGCTCATCGCCGACAAGTACGGCAAGCAAGTCGCCGACGACACCACGATTCTGTACGGTGGCAGCTGCAAGCCGAGCAACGCGCCCGAGCTGTTCGCCAAGCCCGACATCGATGGCGGCCTGATTGGCGGTGCATCGCTCAAAGCAGACTCCTTCATGGGCATCGTCACTGCTTTTTGAGAACCAATAACTCAAGTTGCTGTGACTCCATGGCGGGTCGCAGCAACTTGCAGTTTACTGAGGCAAAGAAGAACAACAACCGGTGTTACATGGCGACAACGTTCGCCCAAACTAATGACAACCATCATGACCCGACTCATCTCGTCGCTCGCGTTAATCGTTGCCACGTGGATAGCGACCACAGCGGCACAACCCGCCATTGTCTCGCGCATTGAGCATGGCGGCAACATCACCGTCAACGCCCCCGCCGGACTGGCAGAGCGCGACAACAACGCGTTGCAGCAAAAAGAGAAATCAGAGCGCGACAAGGCCGAGCGCGACAAGGCCGACGACAAGACCGATGGCGACAAGTCATCAGGCAGTCGTGAGGAGCGGCAAACGGGACGCGCGACCACCCACCAGACCGTGCAGTCGCGTGGCATGGGATTCCGCATACAAGTGTGCACGGCATCATCCAAGCAAGAGGCGCAGCAACGCGCACGACAACTTGCCGCCAAGTTTCCGCACTATCGCACCTATGTCACCTTCAAGAGCCCGACATGGCGCCTGCGAGTGGGCGACTTCAAGAACCACAACAACGCACAGGAAGCCCTGCGCAACGTGCGCGCCGCCTTCCCCGCCTTTGCCCAACAAATGACACTGGTGCGCGACAAAATCAACAACTGGACGAATGACTGACGCTAAGATACACTTTGACCCCGAGCTGGTGAACCGGCTCGCCGAACACTACCGCGCAATCCTCGAAATCCTGGGTGAAGACCCCAATCGCGAGGGCTTGATCAAAACACCTGTCCGAGCCGCCAAGGCGATGCTCGAGAACACCTGCGGCTACAGCCAGGACGCCGCCGCCATCGTGCGCAGTGCCATCTTTGAGCACCCCGGCAGCGACATCGTGATTGTGAAGAACATTGAGTTCTACTCGCAATGCGAGCACCACATCCTACCATTCTTCGGCAAGATGAGTGTGGGCTATATCCCCGACGGCAAAATCGTGGGGCTGAGCAAGCTAGCACGCGCCGTCAACACCTTTGCCCGCCGGCTGCAAGTGCAGGAGCGCCTCACCCAACAGGTGTGCGACGTCCTCACCGAGAACCTGTCCGAGAAAGGCGTAATCGTGCGCTGCGAGGCGCAACACCTGTGCATGAAGATGCGCGGTGTCGAGAACCCCAGCGCGGTCACGGTCACGATGGCCTATAGCGGCGAATTCGCCGACGCGGCCCGCCGCGCCGAGTTCCTCAGCCTCCTCTGACAACGTGGCTGACGGTGCGCGTCATGCCAACGCATTGACCATTTGGCACTAACCATGGCTTTAAGCCCCACGTGTACAAACCCATAACAGCGGTTAAAGCCCATTGAGGCGAACCGGTCGGTGGCGACAGGTGAAGAAAAAAATCAAAAAAATCGCAAAATTCTTTGCCAATTCAAAAAAACGTTGTAATTTTGCACTCGCATTCGGCAGAACCGATGCGCATGCGACAATAGCTCAGTTGGTAGAGCGCGACCTTGCCAAGGTCGAGGTCGCGGGTCCGAGTCC
>CAMHDX010000151.1 GCA_946183895.1 uncultured Porphyromonadaceae bacterium
AACTCACTTATAGAGTAATTAAGGGACAACAAACGCCCTGAGTGGTTTACAATTGTAAATGTTTATAAGTGTTTAATGCGCTTGGCTGGGTTGGCGCATTTTTCTAATTTTGCATCGTAGAAAATCAGCAAACTATTATTATATGAGTATAAACAGACTAAAAACTATAATAACTTCAATCATTGTTATCGTGACGATAACGGTGGGAGCAAATGTCGCCTCGGCTCAAGAGCTCGCAAAGCGCGGAACGGTGCTGGAGCAGCTTGAGCTCAACAAGTTGAAACAACGTTCGATAGTCGACGAGTTGTTGGACTACGCGTTCACATTTCGTGGTGTGCCTTACCGCTACGGCATGATGTCGCCGCGCGGCTTTGACTGCTCGGGCTTCACCAGCTATGTGTTCAAGCGCTTCGGCTACAACCTGACCCGCACCAGCTATGGTCAGGTGAACGACGGCGAGCGCGTTGAGCGCGACGAGTTGCAGCCGGGCGACCTGGTGTTCTTTGCCGGTCGTGCCATTGGGCGCCGAGTGGGCCATGTAGGCATTGTCACTCGCGTCAACGACGACAACACCTTCAACTTTATCCACGCCGCATGCCGCACCGGCATCACCGAGAGCCGCAGCAACGAGACCTACTACTCACGTCGCTATCGCGGTGCCTGCCGTGTGATCAAGAAGGACTGACAAGTACAATTCATACCGGATATAGCAGTTGTGCGCTCCCCCACCGCGGCGAAGCGCACAACTGCCGTTTTATAGCCAACTAAAACAAGTAAAAAACGGTGCTTTTACGCTAGTCGACGATAAGTTTCAGACGATTGATGGTGATTTACGGTGATCCCAAAATCGCGATAGGTAACGATAGAATTTTGCTCAAACAAAATTATTTAGTACTTTTGCGCTTAAATTTAACCGTTTGTAATTTACAAATTTGTAAAAAATGAAATTCTACGACAGAGAGGTTGAAATAGCACAACTGCGAGAGATTGATGACCGCGCCGAGCGAGTAGCACAATTCACCGTGCTCATCGGTCGACGCCGCACCGGCAAGACGTCCTTGATGATTGAGGCCCTCAAGGATCGTCGGTATCTCTATTTCTTCATCGGCAAAAAAACCGAACAACTGCACTGCGCTCAATTCCAGCAACAAGTCGAAGAAAAACTTGGTCTGCACATCCACGGCAACGTGTCCTCTATCGCCGCGCTGATTGAAGAGCTCATGATTTACAGTGAGCAACACAAACTCACTATCATTATTGACGAATTTCAACGCCTCGCTGAACTCAATATCGATGTTATTAGCGCCATCCAAGACGTGTGGGACCGACGCCATGCAACGGCCAAGATACACATCATCGCCTGTGGCAGTGTCTACAGCATGATGAAACAGATTTTTGAGAATAGCCACGAACCTCTGTTTGGACGAAAAACGGCTCGCATTGACCTCAAACCGTTTTCCATCGCGACACTGAAGCAAATATTGCGTGACCACAACCCCGACTTCACTCCCGATGACCTGCTGATGCTTTACAGCATCACCGGTGGTGTGGCGAAGTATGTGGCGCAACTCATGGATGACGGTTGCCGCTCATGGAACGACATGCTGGATGACGTGTATAGCCCATCAAGCATTTTTATTGATGAGGGCACCGAACTGCTGGTGGGTGAATTCGGACGACGCTACAACATCTATTATAGCATTCTACAACTCATCGCATCAGGCAGCACCCGCCAACCGGAAATAGACAGTAAAATCGACAAAAACACCGGTCGATATCTTGACACACTTGAACACGAATACTCTATCATTAATAAACTCAGACCGATGTGGGCCAAGCCCGGTAGCCAAAGTGTGAGATACTATATTAACGACTGTTTTCTTACGTTCTGGTTCCGTTTTATTGAGCGTAATCGCCAACTGGTGGAACTTGGCAAACTTGACTTGCTCAAGCAACTGACACTAGATGGCTACCCCCAATTCAGCGGATTGATGCTTGAGAAATACTTCCGACAATTATATAGTGAGAAAGATCGTGTCACTCAAGTGGGACACTGGTGGGACAAACATGGCGAAAATGAGATTGACCTCATCGCAATCTCTCAACTTGATAATCAAGCCGTTGTAGCCGAAGTGAAACGAAACCCCGAAAAGTTCGTCAGCCGTAGATTAGATGAAAAGTTCGAGAGGATTAAACACAACTTGCAAGGCTACACCACTCGGCTGATATGCTTGTCGCTTGACGATATGTGATTTTTACAAATTTGTAAATTACAAATTTGTAAAAAGCGCAACACTCAGTCTTTAAATATTAACCTTCAGGTAAACCTGAATTTATACCTCATGTGCTGAGGTGCAATCAGTAGATGGCGATACTGGTTATGTCGCCCTTGAAGGTCGACACGACGTTGCCGTTGAGCCAAATGATTGATGTCATCTCAACCGCGCCGCCACCGGCAACAAAGGGGCTCTCGTTGGTCAACACGTACACGTCGGGACCGTAGAACTCCAGGTCGGCAATGCTTGAGAGCATGCGGTCGCCGGATTGGTCATAGCGCAGGGGGTGTGGCACGCCGTCAATCCACAGTACAGCGCGTGGCATACCGAGCTCGTTATACTCAACGCCGGCGGCATAGATGTGGCCATCGCACTTGACGATGGCATCTACGCTTGAGATGGCGCTATTGGCGGCATCGCTGACCGGAAAATCAAAGGCACGAGGCAAGGTGTAGACCACATCGTCCTCCCACACCGCGGCAAGCCGCCCGGCGCGACCGCCCGCCACATAGTGGCCGGGCTCGTAGGCATGAATGCCGTTGCAATAGCCCTGCTCCACCCCCGGGGGCAACGGCATGTAGTAGCGCTCAAAGGCACCCTTGCGCTCTTTGTAAATCACCGGTCTGACGATGTTGAGATAGTCCTCGGTGGACTCAACCTCGGTGCCGACAACATAGCAGTCGCCCTCGGCGACGCTGATGCCATGCCTTGCCGGCGAGAAACGCTCAGAGTCCTTGAGGCGGAAGATGCCGCTGTTGCGCAGCACATTGGGATAGTCCAGCAGGTAGATGGTGTAGTCCCACTTGGCGATGCCATAGGTCCAGTGGTCCACATCGTCAATAAAGTCGACGTGCAGTGTGTTCCACTTGCCGTTTTTCCAATAGCCCACCTTGGTCTTGCTGTTGATGCCCGACACAAAATAGTCTGTGCCCTCGGTGATAATCTGCGTGACAACCTCGCAGTTGGGCAACGTCTTGACCAGCTTGCCGGTGATGTCGTAGATGTTGCCCTTGAGGTCAACAGCCAGGATGGTGCGTTGCTCGGCGGGCTTAAACGGGTCCTCCGGGTCGTTGTGCTTGCACGAGGCGAATATGATTGAGAGGAGTGCTGTCAGCACGATGAGTATCAACTTGTCATTCATGAGTCAAAATCATTAATCTTGCGCCACAAAGTTAGGATATTATTTTCAAAATAGGGCAATTGAGCGTTTAAATTGTTGAAATACTTGTTTATAATGCAGAAAAAGCTTAACTTTGCCTTGTTGGCGCTGCAAGCCAAAAGCTATAACCTAAAAAAACTAATAAGATGAAGATTTATAAAGGTCATGTGATATTTACGCCCGAGCGTGAACGCTTCACGGTGATTGAGAATGGATACATCGCGGTTGACGGCGGTCGCGTTGTCGGAGTGTCATCGCGATTTGCCGACCTTGCCGGCGATGGCGCCGAGGTGATTGACTATGGCGACAAGCTGATAATTCCGGCGATGTGCGACATGCATGTGCACGCGCCGCAGTACCGCAATCAGGGCATCGCCATGGACTTGGAGTTGCTGCCGTGGCTCAACACCTACACGTTTCCCGAGGAGGCTAAGTTTGCCGATGTGGACTATGCGGACCACGTTTATCGCCGGTTCGTGCGCGACCTGTGGCGCTACGGCACAATGCGCTCGGTGGTGTTCGCGACCATCCATCGCGACAGCACCCGCCGGCTGATGCGTCTCTTTGAGCAAGCCGGCATGGGAGCCATGGTGGGTAAGGTCAATATGGACCGCAACAGCATTGACGCACTCACCGAGACCGTTGCCGACTCCGTTGCCGCCAACGAGGCGTTGATCGCCGAGTTCAACGACCCGCAAGCCCTGGTGCGCCCCATCATCACGCCGCGGTTCATTCCGTCGTGCACGCCGGCGATGCTGCGTGCCTGCGGCGAGCTGGCGATGCGCCATGGTGTGCCGGTGCAGTCCCATTTGTCCGAGAATCGCAGCGAGGTGGCGCTGGTCAGAGAGTTGGAACCCGAGAGCAGCTGCTATGGCGACGCCT
>CAMHDX010000152.1 GCA_946183895.1 uncultured Porphyromonadaceae bacterium
GCGTAGGCGGTGTTGGTGATGTAGAAACCGCTGATGACCTCGCCGTCAGCATCGGCTGTCACCTCGATGGCGCACGGGTCGTCGCCGTAGGGCACTGGGCAGGCGATCATGAAGTTGTCGCCGCTGTGGGCGCCGCCCTGCACACTGTTGAACTGGTCCGGATACAAGTAGTTGAAGCCGCGATAATCGGTGGCTGTGGTGTTGCTCAGACCATAGCCGTACCATGTCCAGTAGCCGCCATTCTCGGGATGAGAGTCGTCGTAGTTGCTGTAGTAACTACCCACCTCAAAGCCGTATGAGCCGCTGTACACCTGCTCCCAGTCGCTGTAGCCCTGGTCGTAGCCCTCGGCGGGAATCACGTTGTCCTCGAAGGTGGCTGCGGCTTGCGCGCCTCGCACCTTCACACCGGTGCGTCGCGTCACGCTCTGACCGTCGGCGCTACTCACTGTGAGTGTGTAACCGGTTGTGATGGCGGGAGTTACAGTGATTTGGTACTCCTCGCCGGCAACGGTCTCAATGACATTGCCTTGCTGGTCAGCCCACGTGATGGTATATGGCTCGATGCCGCCTGCCCAAATTCCGGTCAGAGTGGCGCTCTCGCCGGCGTTGATGGTCACGGGGTCGTCAATCTCGATGGTCAATGGCTCGGCGGCGGGGCTCGCGGTGGTGAACTCCACGCTCTCCACGAGGTCGCTCTCGGCGCCGGCATCGCTCACCATGAGGAAGTAAGCCTTGTACTGAGTGTTGGCCTCCAGTTCCTCAAAGGTGGTGGTCACGTCGGTGTCGGCTACAACCGTTTGAGCTGTGCCGCTCTTGAGGTCGGCGACGCTCGGAGCCTTGGCTGCCGCGTGTGCCGGCGCACCGTTAGGCGTGCTCACCGCCTCGATGGCGCTATACAGCTTGCCGCCGGTCGACCAGCGAGTAACAAAGGTTGCTGTCGTCTCGGTCGCCTCTCCGGCGAGTGCCACCGGCGCCTCAACCAGCAACTCGGGCTTGACTGCCACGATGTCGCGGTACTCGTAGGCTCCCACAGTGGGTGCCGAGGCATCGCGCTCAACGCCGTCAAGGTCGGTGGTGACATAGTCCACCGCTGTGCCGCAACGCAGGTCGCCGGCGGCGCTGAGGTGGTTGTCGGTCTCGCTCACAAACTCTGCCTGCTCCACCTTGTTCACTCCGTGGAAGGTGGTGTTGAACGTCTCAATGTCGTTTATCGCATTGGTCAGGTTGCCTGCCGCGTGATAGAGCACGTTGTCGGTGGCGGTCACGTTGGCGGTGCGGTTGCTGTAGAAGAACATCAGGTCGCCGCTTTTGCCCAAGCCCTGAATCAGGTTGTTCTTGAGCGACAGACCCACAAACTGGCCGGCGCTGTTGTTGCCGTAGAAGGCGCGACCCAGGCCGCCCATGCGTATCGTGTTGTAGGCGAACTCGACGTTGCTGCACGTTGAGAAGTATTGCACGCCGTAGTTCGAGCTGTTGGAGCCGCTAATCACGATGCTGTTGTTGAACACGCGTGCCGGTGCCGAGGCATCGGCGGTGTTGTAGGCGCGCAGGTAGATGCCGTAGTTGTAGGCACTCTGCGTGTTGACTATGTTGTTGCCCTCAATCACGAACTGTCCGTCGTTGTAGTACATGTCGATGCCGGCATAGGCGGTGGCGGTCGTCGTCGTGTTGGTGATGGTGTTGCCCTGGATGTGGGCGCCGGTTGTCATGTTCACGTAGATTGCCATGCGACCCGCCTCGCTCACGGTGTTGCCGATAATCACGGGGTACAGGGCGCGGGCATTGTCCACGCTGCCGTAGCTGTAGTAGATGCCGATGCGGCCGCCCGTGATGGTGTTGTTCTCAAGCACGGTGTAGTTGCATGCCTTGCCGTTGTCGCTCGGCGACTCGATGTTGACCAGACTGATGCCGGTGGTGGCGGTACTCTGGTCGGCGCTCACCTTGCAACCGCGCAGTGTGAAGTGGTGGCTGCGGTCGGTCACGCGCACCGCGTTGCCGAACGCCTGATTGCCGGGCACGATGTTCATGTTCTCCAGTGTTACCCACTGGGTTCCGCTCACGAGCACGACTTGCGACACGGCGCCGTAGCTTGTGTCGGGATTGCCGCCGGCAATGACCACCGCGTCGCGATTGCCGCTGCGCGAGGTGAACACGATGTTGTGCTCGCTGCTCGTGCCGGCAACGTCGGTGATGACCACGTTCTCGGCGTATGTGCCGTCCTCGACCTCAAAGCGCACCGCGCCTTCCACACCCACTGCCATCGCCTGAGTGGCGGCGGCAAAGGTGGCGAAGTCTGCCTCGGCGCTGTTGCCGATCACGTATGTGCCCTTGAAGCCTGCCTTGACGGTGCGTGTCGCGGTGACAGCCTCCACGTCAACGTTGGCGCTCAATGCGGTGAACGTTGCGCTCACCGTGCTGCCGGGCTCGGCGTCATCGGCGATGTCAACCGCGAGCCACAGGTAGTAGGTACCCTTCTTGTTGATGACAAGCGGCTCGGCGGCATGGAACGTGATGTCCCCGCCATAGGCGACTTCATCGCCCACTGCGGTGGCGGTGCTGAAGGTCTCGGCGCTGCCGGTGTAGTACAGGCGGGCTGCGGTGGCGCTACCGGCGGTAGTGAACGCGAAGTCGTTCAACTCAACCTCGCCGTTGTCACCCTCAACAGTCAACGCAATCTTGACCAACTCGGCGTCGCGGCTGCCGCGCACCACGTCGGCATCAGTTGCACTCGAGGCAACTGCCGCGGTCAGGGCATTGGAGGCATACTCGTGCAGCTTGACCTCAATTGCCCAGCCGGACACCGGTGATGAGTAGGTCGCGCTCTTGAAGTAGACTGTCAGCGAGCCGTCCTCGGCGCTGCTGACTACATTCACCGGACCGCTGGTGCCGCTATAGGAGCCGATGCGGTCGGTGGTGCCGCTGTGCTCGCGACCGTTGTACACGTAGAAGTAGTTGCTCGTTGAGCCGGTGGCATATTCCACAGCATTGATCTCGATGCCGTAACCTGCGGTGCCGGGCACAAAGGTTACAGCACCCTCAAAGCCCTTGCTGAAGTCGCCCTCGGGGCCTCCGTCGTCGTAGAACATCAGCGGCTGGCTCACAACAACGGTGTTGTCACCGCTTTGCATGATGTACATCGCCTTGGTCAAGCGTGAGCCCTCGGGATTGTTGTCAATGACCTCTTCGCCGGTGTCAAGCAGGATGGACTTCAGACCGGCGTCCACGGTCTGCTCGGGCGTGCCGTCGCTCTTGACGTCAACGGTGACGTAGAAGTAGTTGTCGCCCTCGGCGAGCGCCTGCTCGCCGGTGATGGTGACGGTGCCCTCGGTGGGGTCGGTCACGCTGCCCAGCAGGCTCGCCGCCTCGCGCGACGAGGTGCTGCCGCAGTAGTACACGTTCACCTTGCTCAGGCTCTCGGCTCCGGTTAGGTCAAGCTTGACGCCTTGCAGTTGCAGCGTGCTGAGGTTGCCCTCGGTCACGACGTTGAAGTCAATCAGGTCGGCACCCTCGCTGCCAAGCGGCAGCAGGGCGGTGCTGGTCTGGTTCACGGTAACCTCGTCGACTGTCATCTCATGGTTGATGAAGGGTGCCACCACCGCGTGCCAGCCGGTGCCGGCATAGTAGGTGTTGCTGTCCTTGGTGTTGAAACGCACGGTCAGCGAGCCGTCGGCGGCGGTCGAGCGCAGGGTCTTGCCCGGACCGGTGGTCGAGTGCTCGTTGTCTGCCAAGCGCCACAGCAGGTTGTCTTCGTTCACTGTCGTGCCGCTGTAAATCTCAAACACGGCGCGCACTCCGTAGTACGAACTGCTGCTGTAGGTGACATTGAAGTCGTTGAAGTAGATCTCGGCGACAGCACCTTCGACCTGAGGGGTGAAGGTGACAATGCGGTCACCGGTGGTGGTGTCGTACTTGCCGCTATAGCCCGCCTCGTGGGTGAAGTCCCACTTGTCGTAGATGTTGTGGCTGTGAGTGCCCACGGTTAGCACGCAGGTGTTGTCCACGCGGCGCGTGGCGGTCACTGCCTCGCCGGGCTGCACTGCGGTGCCACTCACTGTGGCACCGGCAACGCTCAGGCTCACCTCGTTGTTGTTGATGAGGCGCTCGTTGACGTCAACCACGACTGCCAGATAGTTGTGGCCCTCAGCCAGGGTGAGACTACCCTCGGCTACGGCTGGTGATGCCGTCAGTGTGCCCTGGGCAAACACGTTGGCGGTTGAGAACGTGTTCTTGCTGCCCAGGCTATAGATTGTATATCCGTCAATCGCGTTGACGGTCGTCGACTCCAGGGTGATGTCGGTGAGTTGGAG
>CAMHDX010000153.1 GCA_946183895.1 uncultured Porphyromonadaceae bacterium
CCAGCGCTTCATCGCGGGATAGGACTTCTCGGCAACCGCGTCCCAGTCCTTAGTGACCTCGATGTGGCGATAGTTCACCTCGCCGTTGTCGAGGTTGAGGTCGTACACGCCCACGAGCTTGGCGCTCTTGCCGTTCTGTCCACACACGATATAGCGGCCGTCGGCGTTGGGCACAAGGCTCATCTCGCTGCCGGGCTTCACCACGGTGTGGCTGTGACCGCCGATGACCAGGTCAATGTAGTGGCTGCGATGAATCAGCGCGGTGTCGCTGGGCTCGCCCGAATCGTTGGTGTAGCCGATGTGGCTCAGCATCACCGCGTAGTCCACGCCTTGCACCTCCTTGAGGTAGCGCGCGGTGGCGTCGGCAACCTTCTCTTGGGGGATATAGCGCAGGCCCACATAGTTCTTGTCCATAATCAGACCTTTAGGGTTGACATTGATGCCGAAGAAGCCTACACGCTTGTCGCCGAAGGTGTAGATGCGATAAGGCTCAAACATGCCTGCCAGCTTGGTAGCGCTCACGTCGTAGTTGGCACACAGCTTGGTTGCCTTGACGTTGCGGTAGTAGTAGGCGAGACTGTCCAGGCCGTTGTCAAACTCATGGTTGCCCATGATTATCATGTCGTAGCCCAGGCTATCCATCAGCGCGTACTCCACCTCGCCGCCGTTGAGCGAGAAGTAGACCGTGCCCTGCACCGCGTCACCGCAGTGCACCACCAGCGTATTGGGGTTCTGGCTACGTACATAGTCATAGATTGCGCGGCGACGCATCACACCACCGGTGCCGTCGCTCGCGGGGTCAATCTGGCTGTGAGAGTCGTTAACAGCGACTATCGAGAGGGTGTTACCCTCGGCATTCATGCACAATGAGGTTGCCAGCATGGCGGCAACCATAGCGATTTTGAATAGTTTCATAGAGTTAGAAGATTAATTAGGGTTGATTGCTATTAAAAACACACAAAGTTACAAATAAAACCGGAGCAAACAAAATTATTGCGATAATTTGCCACAATCGGCGGTTTTTAGTACTTTTGCACACCCTGGAGGGGGCTCTTCGCCCTCCCGCTCTACACTCGATGATCGAACAAGGACTGGTAATACGCAGCACGGGCAGCTGGCATGTCGTCCGGCTTTCCGACGGCACCGAGCTTAACTGCCGCATCAAGGGCACAATGCGCTTGATGGGATTGCGGTGTACCAACCCCGTGGCTGTGGGCGACACGGTGAGTGTGCAGCGGCGCGACGACGGCACTGCGATGATAGCGAGCGTGGCTCCGCGACGCAACTACATCATTCGCCGCGCCAGCAACCTCTCGCGCGAGTTCCAAATCATCGGCGCAAACCTGGACCGCGCCTTGCTGGTGGCGACACTGGTCCAGCCGGAGACCAGCACAACGTTTATTGACCGCTTTCTGGCGACCTGCGAGGCGTACTCGGTGCCGGCGGCGCTGGTGCTCAACAAGGTGGACCTGCTGCGCGACGATGCCGATGGCGATGCCCTGCTCGAGGCGGTGGAGACGCTATATCGCACCATTGGCTACACGGTGCTGACAACGAGCACCATCACCGGCGAGGGCATGGACGAGCTGCGCTCACTGCTGCATGGCAACACGACATTGCTCAGCGGCAATTCGGGTGTGGGCAAGAGTTCGCTCATCAACGCCCTCATTCCCGGTGCCACACGGCGTGTGGGCGAGATCAGCGAGGCGCACAACACCGGCATGCACACGACCACCTTCAGCGAAATGCTCGACCTGCCTGATGGCGGACGCGTGATTGACACGCCGGGCGTCAAGGGATTCGGCACCATCGACTTTGAGCGCGAGCAGGTGTCGCACTACTTCCCCGAAATCTTCGAGTGGAGTGCACAGTGCCGCTACGGCAACTGCACTCACACCCACGAGCCGGGCTGCGCCGTGCTTGACGCCCTGGCTCAGCACTACATCAGCGAGAGCCGCTACAACAGCTACCTGAGCATCCTCGAGGACACCGACACCACCGGCGACAAATACCGCAAACCATTCTGACCGGAGGCACCACTAGCGCCACCCTGGAAGCGACCCCACCATGGAGGTCGCTGCGCTCCTGTCATGGTGGGGTTTGCACACTAGTAATCGCCATTCAGCGATTTGCACATCTATACCCCTCTGTAATCCGTACCCCTCTGTAATTAAAAATCTGTACCCATCTGTAATTAAAAATCCGTACCCATCTGTAATTAAAGAATCTGTAAACCTCTGTAATTAAAAATCTGTACCCCTCTGTAATTGTGAATTAACCAAAACGGGAGGCCCCACTCGGTGGGAGCCTCCCGTTTTCATTGTATCAACCGCCGGTGGCGGTTATCGTCTTATCATCACTTGACAACCTTCACTGTGGTCACGCTGCCATCGGCATGCTTGGTCACCACGATGTTCAGGCCGTCGAACGGCTTGTCGCTGATCATACCCATAGCGTTGACATACTTCACGCTCACGGCATCGTCGGTTGCGAGGTCGTTGATACCGGTCAGAGCATCGAATGCCGGCGAGATGACAACCATCTCATAGCGGCTGAGCGTAGCCTGGCTGTGACGCGGAGCGCCAGCGGCACGGCTCTTGAGCACCGGCACTGTGATGAACTGGTAGCGCTCACCCACGATGAACTGGCTCATGTCGATGTCGACATTGGCGACATTCAGCAGGATCGAAGCCTGCATTGACGTACCCTCCTTGCCCGAGAACTCGCTCAGGAAGTACTGACCGCCAACCTCCTGGAAGCAGCCGTTGAGCTTGGTCACACGCAACTCGGTGGGCTCATACTGGCGGTCAACAGTTGCCTCGTCAACAACGTAGGCCAGGTCAATCACCTCACCACCGCCAGCATACATCAGACCCTTGACACCGGCATACTCAACAACGATTGCCTTGAAGCCTGCACCGAGACCCGACACGGGCCACTCGCTTGCGGTGACGGCATCCACGAGCATGACTGAGTAGGTCTCGTCGTTGTCGGTGATGTAGAACATCGCGCCCTTGCCCTCAGGATCGACAGTGCCTTGCTCATACACGGCGATATCGGTGTCGATGATGTAGGTCTGGCCCACAACACCCTCGGCAAGCGCCTCGGCGAGCGTCAGATGCGGCAGGTCTTCCTCGGCGACAATGTTGATGGCCACGCGTCCGGCAGGCATCACAAAACTGTATGCGCCATCGGCATCCGGGCCTTGCAGTTCGATATCCACAGCCACGTTGGACTCACCGTTGGCCGGGATGTAAGAGGCATCAATGCTCTTGAGGATGTAACCCTCGTCGGGAGTCACAACGAACACCACCTCGTCGTCGACATAGGCGATCTCGGGACCCTGAACCGCCACATGCTCGACATTGTAGGCGATACCGTAGGACGGCATCGCGGCAAACTCGACAAGCAGGTTCACATCGGCGGCAGGCATCACGAACGAGTAGGTGTTCTCAGCCTCTTCGGCTTGGTAATCAACATTGACAGGCTCACCCTGCTCGTCCTCGTAGGTGACCACGATGTTATGGAGCGTGTAGTGCTCATCGGGAGTCGCGTTGAACACCACCTGCTGTCCGGTTTCGGCCGTAAGATCGACCTCGAGTTGGCCGCCTTCGGTGACATCAGGAACAATGTTGAAGATGTACTGCTCAAACTCGGCGTGGATTGTAACGTCGCCGGCGGGCATGGCAAAGCCATATCCCTCCTCGTCGCCGGTAGTCCAGTAGTACGGTTGGATCTCGATGGGGTCGGCGCTTGTCGGAGCATTGTAGGTCACCAACATGCCCCCCTTATAGCGCCAGCCCTCGTCAGCAACGAGTTTGAACATCACGTCGGTGCCCTCTACGGCCTCCTGGAGGCCATCGTTGACGACAATCTCACCCTGGCCGACGGCATCAAGGATGATGGCGTAAGCCTCGGGCTCAACCGTCTCATAGACCAGCGGCAGGAACTGCAGGTTGGTGTTATAGATGCTGATGATACCGTACACATTGTACTTGGCGGTGAGGTCCTCGGGAGCGCCCACTTCGAAGCGGTCGAAGATGGCGACGCTCTCCTCGCCCTTGACGATGCTCAACGCACCGGCATCGGTCGACTCAACGGTCACATCACGAAGCACAGCGTAGCGACCAAAGTTCTCGGCAGTCACGTCGGCAATAGCAGCCTCCATGGGCACGAGCTCAACGGTCGACGTAGCAGCCTCCAGCCCCTCGGGATTGGTCATCTCGAGTTGGCCACGATAGACGGTCTTGGTGCCCTGGAATCCGGCGGGAATCACGTTGCCGCCCACATACTCCGGCTCAATACC
>CAMHDX010000154.1 GCA_946183895.1 uncultured Porphyromonadaceae bacterium
CATGATGCCGTCAGAATAAGACAAATAGAGAATATAGCTGGAACTAATTTCATTTTAAATAGTTTGTTAATTGCCAAAGAACACTTTGTTGCACCACAAGTGTGGTATAAAACTCTCTCGGCAGTTCTTACAATACCATTACCCAGAAGTTTCGGAGAATAAACGGCTGGCAAATATATACGTTGACCTTCAGCATGCATATTTATTTTACTCTGTACCTCACGGCCGCACCAAGCGGCAATTATTTTATTTGTTTCAACAAAGAACCCCCAAGCAGTGTCTCGACAGGCGACCAAACCTTTATGCTACACTGCGAGGGAGTCCGTATATTTGTTTGCCTATTGGCTTTTGGGGTCTTTTGTCGATGAATGTAACGTAGATTGTTCGTCATGCGCACATTGCATGTGCGCAAAGTTACAAAATATTCTTCAAAGAGGTTCTAATATGACAGACTTTAACACGATATAGTGCACATTTCCCTCTAAAATGAATCAAAATGCCATGCATGAGTTCGGCTTGAATTATTAACCGACGCTGTCTAACAGCCAATTATCGCAGTCGTGGTACAACGTCGGTACAAACGTCCCCTTTTGACATACATTTCTATCTCTTTTGACTGGCAAAAAGCCTTGTCTTTGCTCACTGCAGTTGCCAAAAGCTCAAAATGACTTAAATTTACATGTTAAATAATCTTAACGAAATGTTAAATCTTATTTGGCTTTTCAACCCGAATTTTGCGTTCCAATCATGCCGAACACCCCCAGATTGCAATTACACTTTTTTGTACCTTTCAATTATGGGTACTCCCCGCTATATGCTGATTTACAACCATTTGCGATTATCCGAAACACTTCCTCATGAATTATTTTGTGGCGCAGCAGGTAAAAAAAACGCGGATTGCTGCATCTAAAGCCGAAACTAATCGCTAAATTTGCGGCGCGCTAATCCGCTTTAGGCGCCTCAGCGACACGACAATCACTGCATCAGTCTACTAATCAACCATACAATCGTCATGAAAATCAAGCGTTTATCCACCTCAACCATTCTGCTGCTCATCGCAGCAATCGCATTGCCCGCAGTCACCGGCTATGCCGCCGAGCTGCGCCGACGGTTCGAACCTCAACCAGCCCTGCAACCCATCAAGGTGGAGCAGAGCATGCAAACCCGGGGCGGCACGACCCTCGTCATTGACCGCCACGACTCGCCCGCCTTCTACAAGGTGACAGACAAGGACGAGGCGGGGTTCAGCAACGGCTACTGCGACAACTCGTTTGCCATTGACTGGCCCACCACTGTGTCCAAGGGCGATGTCAACCGCCTGCAAGACTGGTTGCTCTCCACAATCGGCGACGAGGAAAAGCCGGTCAACACGGTGGTGGACCTCGTCAAGCAACGCAACGAGTGCAGCTACAGCAGCGCCCAACGGGTCCCTGAACTGCCCAATGTAGACGATGACGAATGCCTCAGAGACCGGGCGGACGTCAAGTTGCGCCTCCTCAACGCCGACATCGTCGAGATTGAGCACTCATTCTTCGCCTATCTGGGTGGCGGCACCGGCGCCAGCTTTATCGTCGGCACCCGATATTACTACTACGACCTGAACTCGGCTCGCGTGCTGGAGACGTACGAGCTGTTCAAGCCGGGGGTTGCCGATGTCATCGTGCAGGCATTGCAGCAAAACGACGATGAATGGGACATGCTGTGGGACAACTTCAAGGACGTGCCCTATGCCCCCGAGAACTTCTGCATCACTGACGACAAGGTGGTGTTCATCTACAGCAAGTACGAGATTGCGCCGGGCGTCGCCGGCAACATCGAGGCCGAGGTCCCCATCAGTCGGCTCATGGCATACGCCACGCCACTGTTCAGGAGCATCATCGCCGACCTCAACAACGACTAAGCCGGACCACAGTTACACTTCAAAAAGGTCGTCCAGCGTCACTTGGCTTTGTATCATCTCGGAGTATTTACCCCGAGCGATGCCCACGGTCGTGATCATCGTGAGCCAGGGTATATGTCGCAAGCCGGTCTCGCTGATAAACGCCGTTTTGCGCTTGACTATCTTGTCGTACTCCTCCTTGTCCAACTCATATTCTTCCTGACTATATTTCACCTCGCACACGTTGATGATGCGGTCGGCCCGCTCAATGACAAGGTCAATCTGAGCGGCCGGCTGTGTGCTCTTGCTGCGCCAGGAATAGGTCAACGTGGATATGGTGTCGATGTGCAAAGCATGCTTGATTTGCTCAATATGTGCCATGCAAATCCGCTCATAGCTCAGCCCCATCCATGTGTTGATTGGCGGAGTGTTGATGTGGTGAGTCCAAAACTGTTGCTCAACCTCGGCCTTATTGACAAACGTCAGATAAAAGAGACAGAAGAAGTCGCACAGTTGATAGATAGCGTCCTTGCGTTTTATCTCTTTTTCGCGGACAATATTCTTCCTTATCAAGTCGCAATATATCAAGTCTTGCAGCCGATTGCCCAAGTGGCCATTATTGGCACACTTCAACGCTGCCGCCAGCTCCTCGCGTGTCATCCCTTGACGGCTGGTGCTCAGCGCCTTGATGATGTCGATGTATTTATCGGGTTTCTTGTATAGGGTGTTGAAAAGTCGACGAAATTCACTGCGCATCCTGACATCTTGACTAAAAAACAATCGGTCTACATTCTGCACCAAACTCTCATCATTGTTGAGCAGACTAAGATAATAAGGAATCCCGCCGAACACCATATATGCCTGCAGTATCATCTGACGATTCCACACGAAGTGCTTATCCTCAAGGTATTCCTCGGTCTCCTTGAGCGTAAAGGGATGAATCGGCATCTCGACTGTTATGCGGTCATGCAGCCCACCCTTACTATCAATAACATTGGTTATCATCCAACTCGTGGCACTGCCACAGATGATGAATACTATATTGTCGTGCATGCATGCCCAGTTGTTCCAAAAGTAGCCCACAGCACTCGCCACATGCGAGCCATCGGCATCAAGGGCGGGCAACTCGTCAATGAACACAACACATGGCTCACCGGTTCCCACACGGGACTTCAACGCGTTCTTGAGCATCACAAAAGCCTGCATCCAGTCCTGCGGGCGATGAGGCATTTCAAGGCCATAATCGGACATCGCATCGGCAAATGCGGTGAACTGGTCTTTGAGCGTACCCTCGATAACACCGGTCATCTTGAACGCGAACTTGTTGTTGAACATCCGGTTGACCAGGAAAGTCTTGCCCACGCGGCGGCGACCATACAACGCGACAAACTCGGCGCGTGGACTACCCACCGCCGATGTCAGTATTTTAATTTCGGCTTGTCTCCCAATTAACGTTTCCATAACAGCATTGTTTGTTGCGCAAAAATAAGATAAAAAAACGATACCGGCAAATACACCGGGCGAAATGTCCTAATTTTTACGGAGATTTCGCCCTAAATCTACCAAAATCTGGCGAAATGTATCCCAAAAGGCGGAGATTTCGCCCAAAATTGGCTCAAAGCGGGCGAAATATACCCAAAAAGGCGGAGATTTCGCCCGTCAATGGTGCCTGAACGTTGAGCACGCTGGCGCGTGGAAATTATTCAGAATTTGGCACAAAATTTCCCAACCCCCACACGATGAATGAATAATGTTGAATTAAATTTTATAAAATTTCCGCCCTGTCAAGGGCGCATTCTCTCGCTGAAGCTATTGAGTCCTCTATTAAACACAGGGGGGAGGCGGCGAAGTTAGGCTACTGAAAAAAACAAAGCGAGATTGGCTTTTTCGCTGTTGTTTGCAGTAGCGGTGGGTAAAGTGGCAGGTTATGTTTTACTACTATTTTCGGCGGCGGGTCAAAAAAACGTTAGCAAAATCACGTGAATTCGGATAATTTCATTATTTTTGCAACTTGTTTTTAAAGCATCGATCATGGACTAAAGCGGTATACTCACTATGATGTATAGTAGGAGCGCGCCCGTGAGCGCGACATGGCCCATGCCTCTGACTACCGGACAACTAACAACAAATTCAGTATAATTAATTTTCAGTTAGCCTATGAAACAAAAATTTTTAACAATGTTGACGTTGCTGTTGGCACTGGTAATAGGCGTCCCCGCGACACTCGCCGAGACGCTCACCGTTGCCAACGGCACCGACGACACAAGTCAGTATGTGCCTGCCGAGGGCTACTACTTCGATGACACCGACACTCGATGCAGTTTTGTCTACCCCGAGAGTGACTTGACTGCATTGGTCGGCAAGAGAATTACTGCAGTGACCTTCTATGCCAACGCGGGCTATCCCAAGACT
>CAMHDX010000155.1 GCA_946183895.1 uncultured Porphyromonadaceae bacterium
AATAGATATTCCATTTACCACTCTTTTGTATTAATCGTTTATCTCACATCCTTAGCCCCGCCGGGGCGTCAGACCGTGCCGCCCACGCCGTTGAGTGCAAAGCGGCACTGCCGCTTTGTGTGCCGCCCACTTTCACGCCTTTCCACGTCCCTCATGCATTGTTATAGTGCGTCATCGCAAAGTCAATGCCGCTCAGCACACACGCCTTGATCGCTTCAACTGCTACGGCAGCGCGCTCGGGCAGCACCTCTAACTGCTCAACTGTGGGAGGACTGAGCACGTAGTCTATCTGCGCTCCGCGCGGATAGTCATTGCCGATGCCGAAGCGCAGCCGTGCATATCCGTTCGTGCCGAGCATCGCGTCGATGTGCTTCAACCCGTTGTGACCACCGTCACTCCCCTTGCGACGCAACCTGATGGTGCCGAAAGGCAACGACAAGTCGTCAACCACCACCAGCAGGTGCTCGATGTCGATGTTCTCCTCACGCAACCAGTAGCGCACCGCGTCGCCACTGAGGTTGACGTAGGTCGACGGCTTGAGCAACACCAACTGCTGATTCTTGACTCGCATCTGCGCCACAGCACCATAACGCGCGGTGCTAAATACAACATTGGATGCTCCCGCAAGAGCATCCAATATCGTAAAACCTATGTTGTGACGGGTATCTTGATACTCAGCACCAATGTTACCCAGCCCAACAATCAAGTGCTTCATGCTCCAACTGGGGATTATGCCTCGGCCTCCTCGCCCTCGGTTGCTGCCTTGGCGGCACGCGTCGTGCGCACGCCGGCGATAACGAGGTCCTTGGGATTGACCAACTCAAAGTTGTCAAAGTGCAAATCACCCACCTTGATCGCATGACCAATCTTGCACTCGGTCACGTCTACCATGATGGTCTCGGGGATGGCGGTGTACACTGCCTTCACCTTCACCTTCTTCATGTTCAGGTACAGCTTACCACCGGCCTTCACACCCACTGCGTGACCCTCAACATGCACGGGGACCTCTACCACAACGGGCTTCTCCTCGTTCACCTCGAGCAGGTCAATGTGCAGGATGGCATCGGTCACCTTGTGGAACTGGATGTCCTTCAAGACAGCCTTGCAACTCTTGCCGCAATAAGACAGGTCGATCACAAAAATCTCGGGGGTGTAAATCAACTTGCGGATGTCCGCAAAGTTCACTACCAGGTCGGTCGTGATGATGCCCTTGCCGTCACGGCCAATGGGAACCACCTTCTCGCCTGCGGCCAACGTGCCGGCATAGTTGCCGTTCTCATCCAGGTCAACCAGCTTGCCGCCGTTCAACACCACCGGAATCTTGTTCTCCTTGCGCAGCGCCTTCGCTGCCTTCTTACCGAGGTCAGTACGCGCCTCAGCTGTCAATTGAAATGTCTTCATCTGTTGTTAACTTGTTGTGTTACTAAAAATTAAGTTATCTTTTGCTTCCTTAATTTCCCATCACACGGGATGCTTGTTAAAAAAGCGCCTGCAAAGGTACAAAATTTTTTCCCATTCTCCAACACCTCACCCCACTTTCCACGCCTTTTGATCCCCCTATTCCCACCGATTTTTCGACTATTCGATTGTTCGATGATTCGTTTAATTAGTCAAATTCGTAGTTTAATTTTAACCGGTTAGACGCAAATAGACGCAAATAGACGCGCTACATTGTGAATTGCGCATTGTGAATTGTGAATTGCGCATTGTGCATTGTGAATTCTTAAGCATCTGGCATCTGCCTGATGTACACATCGCGCTGCGGGAACGGTATCTCAACGTTGTTGGCCTGCAACGTGTTGTAGATGGTCTCCTTCACCTTGCACACAAACCCTATCTTCTCCTCTACCAGCACCCAGAAGCATACTATCAAGTCTACCGAGTTGTCTCCAAAGTCGCCAAACACTACCTTGAATCCTTGCTTCTTCTGCACCACGGGCCGGCCGCTCGCGCCGGTCATGTCGGTGAGCTTGCTCAACTCGTCTACCAGTAGCGTGCGCACCTCGTCGACCTTCACGCCATACGCCACGCCTATCGGCACCTTCACGTACTCGTAACTGTGATTCCGAGTCATGTTCTTGAAGTTCTTGTTGAACAACGAGGTGTTCAAGAACGCGATGATGCTGCCGTCAAGCGTCACTATTTGTGTGCTCTGGTAGCCGATGCTCTCTACCTTGCCCAATATGCCGTCACACTCGATGTAGTCACCCACTCGCACGCGACCGGACATCAACGACAAACCGTAGATGAAATTCTCCAAGATGTCCTTCATCGCAAATCCAAGACCGGTCGCCAAGCCTGCCGAGATCAGCGAAATGCCGCTCTTGGGTACCTTGAACAGCACCAACGCGAAGATGAAGAACCCTCCCCACACTATGATCGAGATGATGTTGTTCGCTAACGTGATGTTGGGTCGATAATTGGGCTCGGTCTTCGCATACTGACGCAACTTGAACTTACGGTACAACGCATGGGCCACATAGTTGATGTAATAGAACATGAAGAACAATGAGCACACCAGCACTATCTTGTATATCGAAATCTGTATCAGACCGTCCTGGTCAATGAAGTTGCTATAGAATGCGTTCACTAGCAGTTGCTTCATGTCAAACATCTCGGCGGCAAACGCGATACTGGTCAGGAATGACAACACTGCCAACACCGGCAACACCATCTTGACCAACGCATCGTACAGCCACGTGTCGGCAATGTAGTCACCATTCTTGGCCTGCTCCTCTATCTTGTGCATCAATGCGTTGGAGTTTACTTGCTTCTTACCCTTTGTCTTTTCAAGCTCGGTACGCAGGATGCGCTGCAGCAACACCTTACGCTCGTACATCTCTGCCAAGTCATACAGGCAGATGATCGTCTGGATGTAGGCTAACTGGATGGTCCACCACACCAGTATCTGAACCGCCAGCAACGTGTAACCTATCAACGACAGTACAGTCGAGACTAACATCACCAGTAACGACAACAGCGACAATACTATGTCGGTCAATGGCAGCTCCTCGCGATGCTTGCGCATCTCTACAAACTGCCAAATGGTGAACAGCAACAGCAACGGCGGAAATATGATATTCACCGTGTTGTTGGGGATGAAGATGATGCGCATCACAATCACCACAAACGCCATCAGCATGAACGGCGTGTATACCTTCACCCCTGATTTTATCTGCTTGCCGTCTAACCTGATCAGTAGCGACAACAGGATTACAAACAATAGCCACGAGTAGTCTACTGTGGTGTTGATTGCCATCACGATGAAGTTGTGATGCGTCACCGACGACGCAATCGATATGAATACCATGAACAGGAACACACCACTGGCGAGCGCTATAATTCCGCGACGATCTATGTAGCCCTGCTTCTCACGTAACTTGCGCGGGAGGCACCAGCGGAATATAACGATGCTCAGTACCGACGCTATAAAGATGTAGAATAGGATGAATACCGAGGTCATGTAGATTACCGGACCGCGCCACTGACTCTTGACGATGCCTTCCTCGCCGTCCCGATACAGCTCGCCGTACTTGTCCTTTATCTCCATGCCCACACGACGATAACTGCGACCCAACGACCTGAGCACCTCAATGTAGTTGCTACCGCCGTTGCGGAATATGTTGTTCTGTAACTGCTCATACTGCCTGAGCGCATAGTTGTTGATCGATGTCAACTTGGCGGTGACCTCGTCGTAGAATTCCTTGTCAAGGCTCATCTTCTCCTTGATGCTGATAGTGTTATCGCGCAACTCCATCGCGTAGAACAAGCACTTCTCGCGTATCGCGATCTCACGCTCGTTGAGCACATATAACGCGTCCTTGTCAGGCGCCGCGCCTTCCTGAGGCTGCCCGGCTGGCGCGGGCGGAATTGCCGTCGCTACCAAGCCGCTATCGGGCAGACTATCCATCGCGGCGATTCGCATCAAGCTGTCTTGCTGAGCCTGCATGATGCTGTCGGCTACCAACTCAATCTTGGAGCTCTCATCGTTGCTGATCGCGGGCGAAATGTGCTTCAGCACATATATCAAGCTGTCATAACGCTCAATCTCGGCATCAAGACGCGTCATGATCTTGTCGAACGGCATGTGCGTCACACGCGAGTTGTTATACAGGTCGGTCGCCTGCTGGCACGCGTACGCCATGTCAAACGTGAATTGGTTACTCTGCGAGTACAAGATCAGCGAAATCTGGTCAATCTGCTGCATCGTCGCCACCAACTTCTGATGCTGCTTCTCGGCATTCGCCTGATACAACCGCAACGTCTGCTGCTGCTCCTT
>CAMHDX010000156.1 GCA_946183895.1 uncultured Porphyromonadaceae bacterium
AGGTGCGCAGCACGCGCAGGATGCCGCCCACGTTGGGTGCGAAGCTCACGGCGCCGCGGCCGATGAACGGCGGGTTGCCGTCGTACAACTCGCTGAGCGAGCCGATGCACCCCTCCTTCATCTCGTCCTCAAAGCCTATCATCATTCGCTCGATGAACGAGATGCTGTTGATGCCGAACACGCGGATGTACGCCTTGCTGTAGAATTCCATCAGCCAGGGCCGCGCCGAGCCGGTGTAGTAGGCGCGCTGGCGCTCGGCGGGATTGCCCACGTACCACGGGTTGTAGCCGTAGCTGTTGGGGCTGAGCGTGCGCAGGCCCTTGGGCGTGAGCAACTCGCGCGTGCCCACGTCGAGCACTCCCTTGCGCTGCCGGCGGTCAAGCGGCGAATAGTCCAGACCGATGGCGATAATCATGTTGGGACGCACACTCAGGTCGGTGTAGCTGCCGGTGACGTAGTCGTACAGGTAGCCATAGTCATTGAGGAACATCTCGACGAAGGCGGGCTTGATGCGCTCGGCAAGTGCCACGCATTGTTGCGTGAACTCGGCCTGCTCGGCAATGTCGGTGAACAGCTCCTTCTGGACAAACTTCAACGCGTTGTACCACAGCGCGTTGATCTCGACAAGATAGCCTGTGCGCGGTATCAGCGGTGTGCCGTCGGGGTTGGTGCTGTTCATCCACGACATGGGGCGGCGGGTGCCGTCAACCGTGAGCATGCCGTTGTCGGCGTTGAAGTACAGGTTGGGGTGCTTGCCGGCAATGATGAACTCAATGAGTTCCTTGACCAGCGCGCCGTAACGACTGCGCGCCTTGTCAATGTCCTGGTCGTGGGCATAGCGCTGCACGCACCAGATGGCCCATAGCGGCACGTCGGGCTGGTCCATGTCTTGCAGGTGCGGGTCGGGCTCGCCCTCGCGCATCCAGCGTGTCAGCGCCGCGCGCGCCGTGTCCATGATGGCCTCGAAGTCGGGGCAGTGATGCACCGACAGCGTGCAACCGGGCAGGGCGATGAACTCGTCGCGCGCCCTTATCTTGAACCACGGATAGCCCGCCAGCAGGTAGTTGCCGTCGGCGTTGGTGATGTAGAACTGCTTGGCGCTGTTCTTCATGCAATTGTAGAAACTGGTGCGGGGTGTGCGGGGAGCAATCTCCTCGTCGTACATCGCCGACAGGCGGCGGGTGTTCACCTCGCTCACGCCTGCCGAGAAAATCAGGCTCTCGCCCTTCTTAATGTCAATCTCGAAGTAGCCCGGCACATACAGGTCCTCGGTGTAGGGGATGCCGCGCTCCTGGTCCTTCATGTACTCAATGTCCTTGTACCAGTGGGGGTCAAACACAAAGCGCGGCTTGTGGTTGAACTGCATGTACAGCGTGGGGTAGCCCTCATACATGCAAGTGGCGATGCCGTTGTTCACCTCCATGAAGTCGCGGCTGGCAACCGAGTTCTCCACACACAGATCGTTGGCGTCGCGGAAGGCAAGGAATGGCCTGAACTGCAACGTAGTGCGCGAGTGGGCGTCAACCAGCGTGTAGCGAATGAGGATGCGGTTCTCGTGAGTGATAAAGATTTTCTCTTTCTTCATGATTACACCTCCCACACGATAGGTTGTCACCGGCACGCGCTCGCAGTCGTACTCGCGGATGTACTTGTGCCCGTTGGGTGAGAACACACCGCCCTTGTAGCGATGCAAACCCAGGTTGAACGGCGCTCCATGTTGAATAACCGTCTCGTCAAGGCTGGAGAGCAACACATGGTTGTCATCGTCCAGCTCAGGAACGGGTATGACAAGCAGACCATGTTGCTTGCGAGTGTTGCAACCCACAATCGAGGTGCAGTGATAGGCGCCCGACTGATTGGTGCGAAGCATTTCGCGTGTGAGCGATTGCTCGAGGTTAATCATCAAGTTCTTGTCAAACTTCAGATAGCTCATGGTAGTTTATAATAATGGTTTATGTTAACTTAACTATACAGTGCCGCAGGCCCAAAGCATGGCAACGGCACACAAATGTACAACTTTTGAAACAATTGGCAAAAAAATATGCCGTTTTTCTGCCTCACATGGCTCATTTCAATGGTTTTTTTGTAACTTTGGGGCGTGGATAATCAATATTAATAATTCAATAACATGAAACGAACCGGATTTTTATTGCTATTGGTGATGGCGTGCTTGACCGCCATCACAACCCGCGCCGCCGACCGGAAGCCGGTGCAGGTGATTCTTGACTCGGACTTTGGCAGCTCAACGGACGACTTGTTCGCGCTGATGATGCTTCACCACTACATTGACGACGGGCTGGTCGACCTCAAGGGTATCATCGTGGACCGCGAGGGTGAGAAGAACGCCGGTGTGGTGGACATCTTCAACACTTACTATGGCCACCCCGACATCCCGGTGGGCTTGGAGCGCAACGGCGTGAAGAACCCGCGCTGCTTCATCCCCTACAATGGCATCTGTGACCTCAAGGATGCCGCCGGCGACCCGCTATTCAAGCGCTCGCTTGACACGTCCAAGTTGCCCGACGGCTACAAGCTGTACCGCCAGCTATTGGGCAAGGCTAAGGACAAGTCTATCGTCATTGTGGCCATCGGATTCGCTACCACACTGTCACAGTTGATTGAGAGCGAGGCCGATGAGTACTCGTCACTCAAGGGTGTTGACCTGCTTGACCGCAAGGTTAAGGCGATTTATATCCAGTCGGGTCGCTTCGAGTCGGGCGATAGCCTGTGCGGATACAACATGCGCGCCGCCTCCAAGCAGAGTGCCGTCTTCTATGACCGCCTGCCTGCGAGTGTTGACCTGGTGATGTCGCCCAGCAACATCGGCGACGGCATGGACTATGTGCCCGCCGACGTGCTATCGGACCTCTCGGCCACCGGCATCAACCCCATCAAGGCTGTGTATACCAACTATACCTGCGACACCGGGCAGCGCATGTGGGACACCAACTGCCTGGTCAATGCCGTGCTGGGCGACAAGGAGTATAACCTCTCGCCACGTGGCTGGGTCAAGTTTGTCGACAAGGGTGAGGAGTCACTCATGCTCTTCAAGCAGGACGCTAAGGGCAATGCCCGCTACCAGCTGCCGGGTGATTCCTACTTCAACCAGACCAAGCTGATGGATATACGTCGCCACACTCGCATTACCCCCAACCCCGCGGAGTATACCATCGAGGCGCCGCAACCCCAGGTCACCGGCGATGCCGCTGTCGCGTGGGCCAAGCCGCGCTTGGGACAACTGGTTGACAAGTACATGGGCAGTGCCGGCAACAAGCTTGACCCGGATGGGGTGAGGACCATGCTGCGACCGCTGGGCTATGTGGGTCTCAATGCCGCCGATTATAAGGATGTGGTGAACCTGATGGTTGACTCGATTTACACTACCATGCTGCGCAAGGCCATTCGCAACGGCAAGCGTGATGTGGTGATTGTCACCGGACCGCCTGCAAGCGGCAAGAGTACTGCCGTCAAGGCGCTCAAACTGTCGGGCGCCGGGGTGGTCTATGATGCCGACCTGTCGCAGGGCGACGCATTGTCGCGTGCCATCAACATTGCCAAGCGTGAGGGCATTGAGAAAATCAAGGTGGTGTTGGTCTACAATGACCTGATGACCTGCTATAGCAACGCGGTCAATCGCGGCAAGTCGTCCTATCGCTTTACCGGCCTTGATGAGCTGGTGGCGTCGTTCCGTGGCAATGTGGGACGCATCGAGCAATTGTTCCTGGCGTATCCCGACATTGAGATTGTGCCCATTGACTGCTCGCACAATCAGGGCGTGACACCTGTCAGCCTGGGCGATGCCCGCGCATGGAAGTTTGATGTGGACAACTCGCAGTTGACCGGCTTGTTCACCGCTGCGTTGCAGCAGATTGATGCCGGCGAGGTGCGTGGCTACGAGATTCCCGGCGTGGTGGGCAATGTCATGGCTATACCCGGCATTGAGGGCTACAGCGAGTTGCTCGCCCGTGCTCTCGACCTAAAGGTCAAGGAGTATCTTGCCGACCAACGATGACCGCTTGACCTTACACAGTATTAATGACTAATTGCCCCGGTGACACCTGTGTCATCGGGGCAATTATTAGCTATGTAGCGTTTGAGCTACTTGAGTTGCTCAATCTCGTCGGTTGTCAAACCGGTGCATCCGGCGATTGTGTTGATGTCGATGCCTGCGTCCAACATTGCCTTGGCGACTTGTTCGCGGCCTTGCTGAATGCCCTCCTCGCGGCCTTGCTGAATGCCCTCCTTGCGGCCTTGGATGATTCCATCTT
>CAMHDX010000157.1 GCA_946183895.1 uncultured Porphyromonadaceae bacterium
GTTATGCTCGTCAGACTTCTGCAGTTAAAGAAGGCATGGTCTCCGATGCTCGTCACGCTTGCCGGGATCGTCACGTTCGTCAGCCCGCTGCAGTAGTAGAAGGCCAAGTCGCCGATGCTGTTCACGCCCTCGTAGCACAGCGGATAGCGCCCTGCCATCACATAGGGCGGAATGTCCTTGTTGACCAACGCTCCGCCTTGGATCATCACATGGGTACCTATCTGGGTGAATTGGTGCACTAACGCGCCGCCGCCGATTACCGCCCAATCGCCCACAACGACCTCGCCTGCCAGCTGGCCGGTGTTCGACATGATCACGTGATTGCCGATTGCGCAGTCGTGTGCCACGTGGCAATAGGCCATAATCAGGCAGTTGCTGCCGATAACAGTCTTGCCCTTGCTGGCGGTGCCGCGGTGTATAGTGACAAACTCACGAATCACAGTGTTGTCGCCAATGATGGCAACTGTCTCTTCCCCCTTGAACTTGAGATCCTGGGGCACATCGCTGACCACAGCGCTGCTGTGAATGTGGCAGTTGCGACCAATGCGCGCGCCATTTCGAATCACGGCATTGCTATCGATTATTGTGCCGTCTCCAATCTCCACATCGGCATCAATGGTAACGAATGGACCGATGACGACCCCGTCACCGATGCGAGCATCGGGATGCACGCTCGCAAATTGATGTTGTTGTATACTCATTATCGAGTTGTTTATTTAGCGTTATAGTATAAAACGGTTGCGTCGCTTAGCATGACTTCTTATTGACAAGAAACAATAGCGACCATCGCCGCATTACTTGTTCTTCACGATTTGAGCCATAAACTCAGCCTCGCTGACCACTTTTTCGCCCACAAAGGCGTAGCCCTTCATAACGGCAATGCCACGGCGAATGGGTGTCAACAGCGACAGGTGGAAAATCAAGGTGTCGCCCGGCACGACCTTTTGGCGGAACTTGACGTTATCAATCTTCATGAAGTAGGTGCTATACTTCTCGGGCTCGTCAACCTTGCTCAGCACGAGCAAGCCGCCCACCTGGGCCATCGCCTCAACCTGTAGCACGCCGGGCATGACCGGCTCGTCGGGGAAGTGTCCGGCAAAGAACGGCTCATTACCACTAACGCTCTTGACACCAACCACATAGTTCTCGCCCATCTCAATCACCTTGTCAACCATGAGCATGGGGAAACGGTGAGGCAACATGTGGCGAATCTTGTTGACATCGTAGAGCGGCTCAACATCGGGATTATAAACCGGTGCCTGAACACTCTGGGCGCGCAAGGCTTGACGTATTTTCTTGCTCAGCGTGGTGTTGATGGTGTGACCCGGGCGAGTGGCGATGATGCGCCCCTTAATGGGACGACCAATCAACGACAAGTCGCCAATGAGGTCAAGCAACTTGTGTCGAGCCGGCTCATTCTTGAACATCAGCGGCTTGTTGTTGAGATAGCCCAACTGGTCGTTAGGTTTGCGCTCCACCCCCATCAGGTCGGCGAGCTGGTCCAGCTCATCTTGAGGCATCGCCTTGTCGTAAATCACGATGGCGTTGTCCAAGTCGCCACCCTTGATGAGGCCGGCTTGAACCAGCGGCAACACCTCACGGACAAACACAAAGGTGCGGCATGCGGCCACCTCATCCTTAAAGGTCGAGAAGCCATCGATCGAGGCAAACTGATTGCTCAGCACCGGTGAATCGAAGTCAATCATCACGTCGGCCGAGAAGTCCTCATCGGGCAGCAACACCAGCTTGGCTCCGGTGCTCTCGTTCTCAACAACCATACGTTGCTTGATCACATAGTAATCGCGATCGGCGTCCTGTTGCTCAATGCCTACGCGCTCAATCTCGGCAGTCACGATGGCGGCGCTACCATCCAGGATGGGCAACTCGGGGGCATTGGTCTCAATCAGGCAGTTATCTACGCCGCACGCATACAGCGCTGCCAACGCGTGCTCAATGGTGCTGACACGCACCTCCTTGTTGACACGACTGGCAATGACGGTGCCTCGCTGTGTCTCAATCACGTTCTCGGCCACCGCATCTACCGTGGGCTCGCCATCCATGTCAACGCGCTTGAATACATATCCGGTGCCTGCCGGAGCAGGGTTGAAGGTTGCCTCAATTTGCAGGCCGGTGTGCAGCCCCTTGCCCTTGAGGGTGAAGGCCGATTTCAACGTACTCTGTTTCATGACTCGTATCGCTTATTTCTCTTGAAGTTGTTTCTTGATTTTCCTCACATCGTCAAACAGGTCGGGCAAACGCTTCATCATTGCGCACTGGCGGGCAAAGGTGATGGCGTTGATAGCCGGCGCTCCCAGCAACCGCTGACCGTCACCCACACTGTTGGGTACACCGGTTTGAGCGCCGATGCCGTTGTTGTCGCCCACGGTGATGTGTCCGGCAAAGCCCACCTGACCGCCCACCTGATTGTTGCGGCCAATCTTGGTGCTGCCGGCAATGCCCACTTGAGCAGCCATGACGGTGTTCTCGCCTATCTCGACATTGTGCGCCACCTGAATCAGGTTGTCCAGCTTGACACCGCGGTGAATCACGGTCGCACCCATTGTGGCGCGGTCAATAGTCGTGTTGGCACCTATCTCCACATCGTCCTCGATAACGACAATGCCGATTTGCGAAATCTTCTCGTAGGTGCCATCGGCAGTGGGCGCGAAGCCAAATCCGTCGCCGCCGATCACCGCACCGGCATGCACCGTGCAACGATTGCCTATCTTGCAGCCGTGGTACACCTTCACACCCGGATACAACGTCACATTGTCGCCCAGCGTGACTCCATCGCCAACGTATACTTGCGGGTAAATCTTGACATTGCTGCCCATTGTCACTCCGCTGCCTATATAGGCAAACGCACCGACGTAGGCATCCTCGGGGATAGTTACGCCCTGAGCGATGTATGCCGGTTGCTCAATGCCGCGCTTGTCGGGACGCTGAGCCGCACCAACGATGTTGAGCAGGTCGGCCAAGGTCTTGTAGGGGTCCTCAACACGGATTAAAGTGGTGCCGAGCGGGTGCTCGGGCACGAAGTCGTTGCGCACCAGCACTGCCGTGGCATGGGTGTCGTAGATGTAATGTGTATACTTGGGATTGGCTAAGAAGGTCAGGCAACCCGCGGTCGCCTCTTCGATCTTAGCATAATTGTTAATAATGTCATCGGGGTTTCCCTCAACAACACCACCAACCATTGCGGCAAGCTGCCGAACTGATATTTCCATCAACAATAGATCTGTTAAGTGAACAATGTTTTTAAAAATTACCGCAAATTTCGCAATTTTTTATCACTTAACCAAAATTAATTGTGTATTAGCGCAAAAAGAGCCGCACAATTGCCTAAAATCGCAATTTTACAAGACATCGGGAACAATAATGTCGCTCATGTCTTTACGCGATTTGGGGCGTGGGGCATCGGCGGCGTATCCGAGTGGAATGATGACGATGGGCTCCTCGACAGGCTCTAATTTCAAGGTTCGGGAGCATGCCATCGCATCAAAGTTGCACACCCAGCACGTTGCCAACCCCACCTCGGTGGCGGCGAGGCACAAGTGCTCCACCGCGATTGCCACATCGATGTCGCCATGCCGCTTACCGTCGGCTCTCACCCACTCATAGTCATGACAGAGTGTTGCTACAATGTACATTGGCGCCGAAGCGAACCACTCGCGGTCATAGCAGGCTCGCAAGGCGGCTCGGGCGGCATCGTCGCTGACGATGTGGAACCGCCATGGTTGGCGGTTCACCGCCGATGGAGCCATGCGGACACACTCCATGATGTAGCGCAACTTGTCGGTCTCGACGGGGGCGGGCTGATAGCTCCGGCAACTGTAACGTGATTGAACAAGGTCTAAGAACTTCATTGGTCGTTAATTATTTTATTGGATAATTGTTGCTGTCAAGTGGCGCGCTCCACCGCGATTGCGGAACTCGCACAAGTAGATGCCTTGCCATGTACCCAACGCCAGACGTCCGCCGGTGATGGGTATCATCAGGCTGACACCCACTATCGATGACTTGGCATGTGCCGGCATGTCGTCAGCACCCTCAAGGGTGTGATAGTAGTTGGCGCGACCCTCAGGCACAAGGTGGTTGAAGATTGTTTCCATGTCGTGACGCACGTCGGGGTCGTAATTCTCGTTGATACTCAGCCCGCAGCTTGTGTGCTTGACAAACAAGTGCAGCAAGCCGGCGTCAGGAAGCGCCGGCAGGGCGTTCACTACTTCATCGGTTATCAGATGAAACCCTCGTGGCATGGGGCGTA
>CAMHDX010000158.1 GCA_946183895.1 uncultured Porphyromonadaceae bacterium
TTTGTCAATGTTTAACATCCGCACCTACCTCAACGGCGTGCAGACCTATAGCAGTGTGGTTGCCGAGAGCGACGTGATTGGCTTGGGCTTGATAGGCAGCGAGCGTAACCAGAAGGTGCGCCTTGCCATCACGGTGCCAGAGAATGTGAGCTTCAACGAGTTCGTGTTGTGGAAGACCGGTGTGCTCGATGTCGACATCGCGACGATGAAGGTCTACTATGCCTTTGACGAGACGGTCGCCGAGGGCGAATCGGCTGTCTCGGCGTGTGTTGACCCGCTGGGTTGTGATAGCCAGTTGATTGCGCCCGAGACTACCGGAGCCACGCTCAACGCCAACGAGACCAAGACCATTAGCGCGCTTCAGGTGGCCCACGTGATTGACAACTTGAGCTTCCTCATTGATGACGATGTGAACACGGCGGTGTCGATTACCAACACCGTGAGCCTGGGCAGCGGTCTGGTGCTGGCGGTGGACCTGGGCCGCACGTTTGACAAGACCCATGCCATCGGCGTGGTGATTGACGACAAGTCCTATGTGGCAAGCCTCAACGTGGCATCGTGGTTGACCATCGCCACCTACAAGAACGGCGTCGCCACCGGCGACAGCCACAGCGACTGGAGTGTGGCGGGTGTCGACGTGATTGGCTACGGTGACAAGCGCTTCCTGGTGATGCACCCCACGCGCGACTATGACGAGGTGCGCATTACCGTTGCCGGCGTGCTCAGCGCGCTGGATGTGGACACCAAGCTCTACGGCCTCTACGTCACGAGCGACCGCGATGCCGACGGCATTGCCGACTGCCGCGATGAGGACGCTTGCTCCGACGAGTTGGTGCTCAACGAGGACGCCTACGTGCTGCACAAGAGCAAGGATGCCTACTCCAATGCTAACCTCGTGCTGCACCGCACGCTGTACAACGACGTGTGGAACCCCATTGTGCTGCCTGTCAACCTCACCGGCTTGCAGCTGCGCAACGCCTTTGGCAACGGTGTGCACGTGGCAGAGCCCAAGTCGCTGCAGGTCATCACGAGCGAGCGCCTGTATGGCAGCACAGTGTACGACGTGACCTCAAGCTGTATCGAGTTTGCCGAGGTGACCGAGGACGTTGACGACGAGTACGTCATCGAGAAGGGCAAGTTCTATCTCATCAAGCCCGATGCCAACATCAAGCCTGACCTCAATGCCGAGCAGACCTACACGTCGGTTGACGAGAGCGAGGGCGTGATTAATGGCCCCATCTACTTTATCCCCGGTGTAAACTACGAGCAGGAGAACTTGGACATCACCCCGCTCACGCTCGAGGCAGTGGCGCCCACCGGTGGTGCTAACGCCGCGCCGCGCCGCGCCGGCGAGCAAGAGCCCGAGGTGGTGTTCAACGGCACCTATGTCAACATGGATGGCGTGAACAACTCGCTCATTCCGGCCGATAATACTTATGCCTACCACAACGATGGTTCGTTGTGGGAAGCTGACGACAACGATGAGCGCGCGTTGAAGGGATTCCGCTTCTACATTGAGAACAAGACCGAGAATATTGTTACTTACGGCTTTGACAACGGCTCGGGCCTCGTGGTGACCGGCATTGATGGCATCAAGGAGGACCTGCTGGAGCGCACCGCCACTCCGGGCGTGTACACCATCGACGGTCGCTTGCTCGGTCGTGAGATTGGCATTGACAGTCTGCCCGCGGGCATCTACATTGTCAACGGCAAGAAGGTGCTGGTTAGATGAATTCATGAAATGCACAATTCACAATTCACAATGCGTAATTTATAAATTTTCCATAGCATTAAAAGAGCAAAGCCCTGTCGCGACCGTGTCGCGGCAGGGCTTTGTGATCACGTGAAATTGCGTAAAAACATAGGCGTAAAAGTCGTAAAATAATCGGTCCTCCGCCTGTTGCCATGTGGCGACAGGCGGAGGACCTTAGTTCGGCGATGTGGCGGGGTGTAGAGAGCCGGCGGTTACTCGAGCAGGCTCTCGAAAGCGGCTGTCAGCACGTTCTCGATGACTTCCTCGTCCATGCCGGGCAGGCCCTCAATGCGGTCCGAGGTGCCGTCCAGGCGGGTGAACACCAGCGTGGGCACGGCGTCAATGTCGTTAGCCTCAGCCAACTCCTGGTTCTGGTCAATGTCAACGCGCTTGACCAGCACGCGGCCCTCAAAGCGCTTGGCAACGCGGTCAAGGATGGGCGAGAGCACCTTGCACGGCCCGCACCAGGTGGCGTAGAAGTCGGTCACCGTGGGCAAGGCAGCCTGGTTGTGCTTCTTGCAGTCGGCGCACTGCTGGCTCTCGGGCTTGGTGCACTCGGTCTTGTTATGGTCCTTGCAGCAGGGCTTTGCCTCTTGGGCGGCTACGCCGAGGGCGATAAACGCCATGGCGAGGATAGCGATGAGTTTCTTCATTGTGTTTTTATTTGGATGAGTGATTACGATTATCTCAATCAATTGTCGAGAATAAAATCTCATTAAACATTAAGCTTCAAGTTTTAAACTTGAATTTACTTGATGACGTAGGTCAGCGTGCCGATGCCCTCGGTCGTGGTGTTGCGCGGCACGGCGAAGCGCGAGTTGCGCGCCAGCTCCAGGCACTTGTTCTTGGTGCGGCTGTCGCCGTAGGCCTGTCCGCTGCCGCCCACCACCTTAGCCTGGGTGACATTGCCGCGGGTGTTGACGTGCACCTGCACGACCACTGTGCCCGAGCACGGCACCGGAGCCTTGGGGAAGTACTCGAGGGTGTAGCCCACCAAGCCGCCGATGCTCGGGCGTCCCGACACGGCGCCGGTGTTGCTGTTGCCGTCGGGCTGGCCTTGCTTGCCGCTACCCTTGCCTGTGGTGGTCTGGCTGAAGGCGCCCTTGACCTTGTTGTCGGTCGCGGCTTCGCGCGCGCGGCGCTCCTTCTCGGCCTTGTCGTCCTCCTTCTTGCGGTCAACAGCCGGTCCGGTCTTCTTGGGCTCCTCCTTGGGTTTCTCCTTCACCTTCATGGGCGAGGGCTTGTCGGTCGACACCAGCGGCTTGGGCTGGCGTGCCGCCTCGCCGTTGTCCTCCAGGTTGTCGCCCTCAACCTGCGGTTGGGGCTCCACCAGTTGCTCGGTGTCGCTGGGCTGCTCCGAGCTCATGTCGCCCTCGGCGGGCATGGCGGTGTTGCCCAGCATGACGTACTCACCGCCGAACATGATGCTGTCCTGCAGCAGCTCGGTCTCGACCATGTCCTTGGGCGGGTACTCATAGTGGAGCCACGAGTTGAGCATGAGCAGCACGACACCGATGGTTATCAGCAGTGTGAGCAGCAGTGAGACGGCTGTGTTGCGGCGTTGTTGAGTGTCGTTCATTGTTGCGGTGCAGTGGGTGCCGGCGTGGCGGCGGGTTGATAGTCGGGCGAGCTCGCCGGCTTGGTGGCAAGCACAATCTTGATGCCGTGGCGCGAGCCCTTGTCAAGCACGTCGACGATGCTGCGATAGGGCACCACCTCGTCGGCATACACGGCGACAAACTGCGCAGGGTCGGTCTCGTGCAGGGTCTTCATGAACGCCTCGAGCGCCTCGGGAGGCAGCGGCTGCAGGTCGCCCTCGCTGATGCTGTCACCGCGCGTCGAGAACATGTTCAGGTCCTTGTCGATGTAGATGCGCGTGGTGGGCTTGAGGGCAGTCTGCTGGCTGCTCTGGGGCAGGTTGACTTCAAGAGCACTGGGAAAGACAAATGTGCTGGTCACCATGAAGAAGATGAGCAGCAGGAAGATGACGTCGGTCATCGACGCCATGCTGAACATTGCCTGAGTGCTGTGTTGACGTTTAAGAGCCATATCAGTAGGGATTAAGAGCGGTTAACGGGCGGGCTCGTTGAGCAAGTCCATGAACTCCATTGTCTTGCCCTCCAACTTGTTCATCACCTTGCCCACGCGGCTGGTGAGGTAGTTGTAGGCAAACAGGGCGATGATGCCCACCACGAGACCACCCACGGTGGTCACGAGCGCCTCGTAGATGCCGCCGGCAAGAATCGAGACGTTGCTGTTGGCTCCGGCGCTGGCGAGCTGGAAGAACGCCTGCACCATACCGGTCACGGTGCCCAGGAAGCCGATCATCGGCGCTCCGGCAGCCGTTGTGGCAAGCCAGGTGAAGCCCTTCTCAAGCTTTGCGATCTCCATGTTGCCCACGTTCTCGATGGCGACCAGCACGTCGTTCATGGGACGGCCAATGCGGCTCACGCCCTTCTCAATCATGCGAGCCGAGGGGGAGTTGGTTTGCTGGCAAAGCTC